>NZ_LOKY01000002.1:0-267929 GCF_002211315.1 Rhizobium sp. R693
TGCGCGAGATCGAGGTCAATGTCGCCTATCGCTGGTTCTTGCGGATGCAGCTGACGGATGCTGTGTTCGACGCCTCGACGCTTTCCCAGAACCGGCGTCGCCGCTTCAACAACACGGATGTGGCCCAAGCCATCTTCGATCAGATCGTTGAGCAGGCGATCGCCCATGGGCTGGTCGACGGTACGGTGCTCTATACCGACTCGACCCATCTGAAGGCCAATGCCGACAAGGGCAAATACGATCTTGCGATGATCGAGAAGTCACGCTCCGACTACTGGGCCGATCTCGACCGGGCGATCGAGACCGAGCGGACGCTGCATGGTCAGAAGCCGTTGAAGGAAGAAGATTGCCCGCTCTTGGCCTCCTGCACCACCAACACCAAGGCGATTCGCACCATCACCCGCCATGTCTGGGCCGACGCCCGCCAGCGCACCGATGCCCATCGTCTGACCCCCTGGGGCAAGGCGATCTACAAACGCCGAAAGGAGACGGTCGAACGCTCCTTTGCCGACGCCAAGCAGTTGCACGGCCACCGCTATGCCCGCTTCCGAAGTCAAATCCGCGTCGCATGCCAGTGCCTGCTGGCCGCCGCAGCCCAGAACATCAAGAAGATCGCAATGGCGCTGACCAAAGCACCAAAACCCAGCATGGCGTAAGCCAAGGCACCCTTCTTCATCTCCGACAAAACAAGTCTGAACAAAACCGGCGATCCCAAAAGCAAAACCCGCCGAAAATATCGACGGGTTTGTCAGCGGTCTGAAGGCCGGGCAACCGGCCTTTATCATTTCAAACTACCGAAGACGATCCGCCAGCAGGCCGATCGAGGCCGCGTCGGCGTTGGCAAAGGCGAGCCTGAGATAATGCTCCTGCCCTTCCCCGAAATAACTCCCTGGCAGGCAGACTACGCCGGCTTCCTTCGCCAGACGCTCTGCGACAGCGGCCGAGCTGAGTTCCTCGAAAGGATGGCGGATGAAAGCGAAATAGGCGCCGACGGCACCGATATCCCAGCCCGGTAGTTTCGACATTACCGTCCTCAGTGCGTCGGCGCGGCGCGCGATCTCCAGGCGGTTTTGCGCGCGCCAATCCGCAAGGATCGGCATCGCCGCGGCAACGGCAACCTGTGCTGCGCGCGGTGCGCAGATCTGCATGTTGTCCATGACCTTGGTGATCTCGGCAACGACGTTGACGCCGGCCGTAATCGCTCCAAGACGATGGCCGGGAATGCAGAACGACTTCGAGAAGCTGTAGAGCAGGATCAGCGTATCTTCCCAGCCCGGAATGCCAAGCAGCGGATGCGGAGCGCCGTAGCCTTCGGGAAGGAAGTCGCGGTAGGTTTCGTCGACGATCAGCCACACCCCGTGCTTGCGGCAAAGAGTGAACAGCTGAAGCAGCAACTCAGGTGGATAGACGGCGCCCGTCGGATTGTTCGGCGTGACGACCGCCAGCACCTTGGCACCGCCAGCCAGGGCCTTTTCCGCCGACTGAACCTCGGGCAGAAAGCCATTCTCAGCATCGCACTCGACCAGAACACGCTTGATGCCGAGCATCGACAGCGTCGTCTCCTGATTGAAGTAGAACGGATTGGTCAAGGCCACCGTATCGCCGGAGCCGGCGAGCGCGATTGCCGCTGACATGAAGGCCTGATTGCAGCCCGCGGTGATATGAATGTTGGCGGCGGAAACCGACGCGCCATAGACATCAGACATATGCTGTGCGTAGACATTTCGCAGCACGCCCTCGCCCTCGATCGGACCATAGCCCGTCGTCATTGGCGAAGATGCCGCTTCGCCAAGCAACCGCAACATTTCGGGGTGGGCCGGGTAGCCGGGCACCGCCTGCGAAAGATCGACCAACGGCCC
Organism: Rhizobium sp. R693; assembly: GCF_002211315.1. NCBI lineage: Bacteria > Pseudomonadati > Pseudomonadota > Alphaproteobacteria > Hyphomicrobiales > Rhizobiaceae > Rhizobium > Rhizobium sp. R693. The sequence goes on from NZ_LOKY01000002.1 coordinate 1,860, forward strand.
CTTGCCGCCCTTGTATTCGCGAGCCCAGGCGAGCACCGAGGGAATGGGTGGCGGCGACAGGCGGGAAACGAGCGGATTGGTAAAGGCAGACATGCAGATCTCTTAATTGAACGAGGTGAACCATGACTCCTGCACGGAATGGGCCCACTCGGCAACAAGCATTCAAGACCGCTTACCCAGGGATCGTCAGGAACCGCAGCAGGCCTTGAGCTTCGACAGCTTCGGCACCCTGATATGTCTGTTGGCGACGATAAAGATCACGCCGTCGGTTTTCAGCTTCGACATCTGGCGGGACACTGTCTCGATCGTCAGCCCCAGAAAATCGGCAATGTCGGCCCGCGACAGCGGCAGGTCGAATTGGCGCTTTTCGCCGACAGCCTCGGGATCGAGATGGGTCGCGATTAGAAACAGGAAGCTTGCGACCTTCTCTGCCGCCGTCTTGCGCCCGAGCGTCACCATCCAGTCCCGCGCCTCATCCAGCTCGCGCAGCGTCTGTTCCATCAGGCGCCCGGCAAGCGTAGGATTGTTTTTGACCATGCGCTCCAAGACAGCCTTTGGAATGCGACAGAGGTTGACGTCGGAAGCCGCCTCCACCGACACGTCATTCTCATCCGCATTCAGCCTGCCGAGAAGATCGGGTGCAAACTGCAGGCCGACGATCTGCTGGCGTCCGTCCTCCAGCGTCTTCGTGAGTTTCACGACCCCGCGGATCACGGTGGCATAGGATTCGACCGGCATCTTCTCGCCCGCCAACTCATCGCCGGATGCATGATTGACCAGGCGCGTATGCGCGGATAGCGCCAGCAGCTCGTCGGCGCTGAGTGCACCGCACATGCCCTTGTGGCGGACCTCACAGCTTATGCAACGCACTGGTATGTTTGAATTATGTATGTCTTTGCGCATCAAATCAGCTCCACGCAAAAACATAGACTACAGCCGCAGCGAGAGAACAGCGTTTTCTTGATCGCTATCAAAGTGTCGGCATTCGACGCCGGCCGCGCCGGCGGATCTTTTCGCGGCTGACCGCGGCACCAAATTGCCGCAGCCCCGACTTGCCAATTGCCCATAGAGCCGGTCCAGCTATAGTGATTTCAGAAATTTCTGAAATCACAGACATAACGGAAACCGAAATGAACCTCCCGCCGCTTGTTCAATCCTTCGTTTTGCACTTCGGCGAGATGGGCTCGCGCTGGGGCATCAATCGCACGGTCGGCCAGATCTATGCGCTGCTTTACGTATCCCCTTCGCCGCTCTGCGCCGAGGAAATCGCGGATTCCCTCGGCATTTCGCGCTCGAATGTCTCGATGAGCCTGCGGGAACTGCAGACCTGGAACCTTGTCCTGCTGAAGCACAAGCCGGATGACCGGCGCGACTTCTTCACCACACCCGACGACGTCTGGCATATCCTGCGGACCCTGGCGGAAGAGCGCAAGAAGCGCGAGGTCGACCCCACTCTCTCGGTGCTCCGCGAAATCCTGATGCAGCGGCCCGCTAGCGAAGCCGAACGCCATGCTCAGGAGCGCATGAGCGAGATGCATGCGCTGATCGAACAGCTAACGCATTGGTATGAAGACGTAAAACAACTTGAAACCGAGCGGCTTGCAACGCTACTCTCGTTAGGTGCGAAAGTGACAAAGCTGCTGGAGGCCAAGGACCGAGTCGTTTCGCTCGGACGCAGCCGCCGGCCCAATCCTGCGAACAAGAGTTAGCGCTATGGGGAGTGCTTACTTAAACGCAAATGGAAAGCAGGCTTTCGGCAAGCCGGAAAGAGCTGTGCCCAGGCACGGCGGGCTCCGAAAGGCAGCTGCCGTCCAGACGCTGGCATCGCTCGTCTGGATCCCACAAGCGGCAATTCTCGCCACCGCCGTCGGCCGCATTGCAAACGGTGGCGGCTTCAACGACGTCTCGTGGCTCGCCGTCTATATCGCACTGCTTGGGATCGCGAAAAGCTGTCTCGAGGCGGCTGGCGGCCGCATGGCATTTCGCGCAGCACGCGCCGAACTGACGGCGCGGCGCGAACTTGCCACGGCAGCGCTTGCCCGGCGCTCGCCGATCGACAGCGCAAGACCAAGCTCCGGCGAAGCCGCAAGCATCATCGGTGAACAGGCCGAGATCATCGTTCCATATCTTTCGCGCTTTCAGCAGGCGCGCTTCAAGGCGAGTGCCGTGCCGCTCGCCATCCTGGCCTGTGTCTTCCCGATCTCGTGGATTGCCGCCCTCGTTCTCCTCGTCGCCATGCCGCTCATTCCGGTCTTCATGGCATTGATCGGCTGGCGTGCACAGGCCGCCAGCGAGAAGCAGCTTGCTGCGACCGGTGGCCTCAACGGCTTCCTGCTCGATCGCCTGCGTGGCATGGCCACGATCCGTTCTCTCGGTGCCGTCGATGCGACCGCGACAAGGCTCAGGGCCGACGCCTCTTCGCTGAAGACTCGCACCATGGCTGTCCTGAAGATCGCCTTCCTGTCGTCGGCTATTCTGGAGCTCTTCGCGGCGCTCGGCGTCGCACTGGTCGCGGTCTACATCGGCTTCTCCCTGCTTGGCGAGATCCGCTTCGGCGCCTGGGCCGGCGGCCTCGACTTGACCAGCGGCCTCTTCGTGCTGCTGCTTGCCCCCGCCTTCTTCGAGCCGCTGCGCGAACTCTCCGCCGTCTGGCATGACCGGGCCGCAGGCGAAGCGGCAATTAAGGCGATCGATGCGCTGAGTGCGGAGGGTCTTCAACTGCCCATCGAGGCCGATGCCCCCGCAGGCGAAAGAGCGGGCGGTGCGATCCGATTGGAGAATATCGGCTTCCGCTATGATAAGGACGGCAACGCCGCGATCGAGGCGTTCAATCTCAGCATTCGTCCGGGCGAGCACGTTGCGCTGCTCGGCGCCAGCGGTTCGGGCAAGTCGACCCTGCTCGCATTGATCGCCGGCCATGCAGACTGCGAGACGGGCAGCGTCACGATCGACGGACAGCCCGCCAATCCCGCCCTCCAAGCCAAAATCGCCTGGGTCGGCCAGAAGCCGCACATATTTGCCGGCACCATCGCAGGCAACATTTCGCTTGGCCGGCGGAACGTTTCCACGCAGTCCGTCGCAGAAGCGCTCAATCTCGCAAAGCTCGGCCGCTTCGCCCGCCTTCACGCTCGCCGTCCGCTGGGCGATGGTGGTGCGGGAATATCCGGCGGCGAAGCGCTACGCCTCGCCATCGCCCGCGCCGCCTGCAATCCAGAAGCCTGTATCGTGCTTGGCGACGAACCGACCGCACACCTCGACGCCGAAACCGCAAACGAGATCACCGAGAGCCTGCTTGCTCTTGCCAAGGGTCGGACGCTGATCGTCGCAACCCATGATCCGCGGCTTGCTGCCCGCATGGACCGGACTGTCGTCCTCGATCCCGAGAGTGCACGGGGGGCCGCGGAATGAGTGCGTCGCTCTCCAACCTCAAGCCAATCGTCAGGCTTTTCCTTTCCGAACGCCGCCGTGGCCTGCTGCTCGGGGCCACGCTTTCGGCGACCACGGTATCGGCCGGGATTGCCCTGCTCGGCGTCTCCGGCTGGTTCATCACTGCAGCCGGTATCGCTGGACTTTCCGCGGCAACGATTGCGACCTTCGACGTCTTCATGCCGTCGGCCGGCATTCGCCTGCTTGCGCTCGGCCGCACCGCTTCGCGCTACGGCGAGCGACTAACCACCCATGACGCGACGCTGAGCGTACTCGCCGCTCTCCGCGAGGCCCTGTTCCGTGGATGGGCGGCACCCGGCGCCGCGCGCGAGCTTATACGCCGGCCGGCCGGCCTCCTCTTTCGCCTGACAGGCGACATCGACGCGCTCGATTCTCTTTATCTGCGGGTGCTGGTTCCGGCGGCGGTTGCGATCGTCGCAGCACTTGCCGCGAGCGTCGCTCTCGGCCTCATGAACCCATATTTCGGACTGGCTGTCGGCGGCGTCTTGCTTGTCGCGGGTCTCGGCATTCCCCTGTTCGCCGGAAGTCGAGCAGTTAAGCACGCCCGTCGACGCACCTATGGCATCGAAGCCATTCGCGCCCGCACCATCGACCTCGTCGCGGGACAGACCGACTTGCTGATGGCTGGACGCCTCGATGCCCAGCGGGCGGCAATTGCCGATGCCGACCGCTACGCCGCAAGTGCCGATCATCGCCTGAACAGCATCGAAGCCGGCGTCGCATTCGGTTTCGGCCTCACAACGACCGCTTTGCTCGCGGGTTCACTGCTGGCAGTTGCGGCGCTGGCCGGCGGGGGCGAAATCAGCCCGCCGGTCGCGACACTGGGTATCCTGATCACATTCACCGCAGTCGAACCCTTCGGTGCGCTGCGCCGCGGCGCCATGGAGCTAGGTCGCACCCTTCTTTCCGCACGCCGAATCGCGCCTCGCCTGTCGGCAAATGAAGAGGTACGCAGCAACACGACGCCCCATCCTGGATTTGCGTTTCGGTTGGAAGGAATTACCGCCGGATACGACGCGGAGACACCCGTGCTTCACAACGTCGACCTCAACCTGAAAACGGGCGCAAGACTAGCGCTGGTTGGCGCCAGCGGCGCAGGCAAATCGACACTCCTTTCGCTGCTTGCGGCCGAAATGCACACCCGCCAGGGAAGTGTCGAGTGCCTCGAAGCCACCCTGCTCACCCAGCGCACGCAGCTCTTTCGGGATAGCCTTCGCGGCAATCTCCAACTCGCAAACCCCGGCGCAAAGGATGCGGCATTGCGCGAGGCACTTGCCGCCGCTGGCCTCCTGCAGGATGTCGCCGCCCTGCCGCGCGGCCTCGACACGCCTCTTGGCGAAGGTGGCATGGGGCTCTCAGGCGGGCAATCACGCCGGCTTGCTCTTGCTCGCCTCTTCCTCCGCGACACGCCGCTCTGGCTACTGGACGAGCCGACGGAAGGTCTCGATGGCGCAACGGCGCGCGACGTCATGAACCGTCTGTCGGACAAAGCGTTTGGACGCTCGCTCGTCATCGCCACGCATATCCGTCGCGAAGCCGCAATAGCGGATGTCATCGCAGTGATGGAGGATGGGCGCGTCGTACAAGTTTCACGCCGTGGAGAGGCGGCGTTCGAAAAGGCTCTGAATCGGCTGAGACCGGACTGAGCCATACCGCATGACCGCCTGGCAATCCGGCTTGGCGGAAACTCTTCATACCCCGTGGGGTCGTGGGAGAAAGACAATGGAACTGGACATAGTCGCGCTATCGCGCTTTCAATTTGCGCTTACCGCGCTTTACCACTTTTTATTCGTGCCTTTGACGCTCGGGCTCTCAGTGCTGCTTGCCATCATGGAAACCGTCTACGTCATGACGGGCCGCCAGATCTGGCGGCAGATGACGAAGTTCTGGGGCATACTCTTCGGCATCAACTTTGCGATCGGTGTTGCCACCGGCATCGTCATGGAATTCCAGTTCGGCATGAACTGGAGCTATTACAGCTACTACGTCGGCGATATCTTCGGCGCACCGCTCGCAATTGAAGGGCTGATGGCCTTTTTCCTCGAGGCAACCTTTGTCGGCCTGTTCTTCTTCGGATGGGACAAGCTTTCGAAAGTCGGTCACCTGGTGGCGACATGGTGTGTGGCGCTTGGCTCCAACTTCTCGGCGCTCTGGATCTTGGTCGCCAACGGCTGGATGCAGAACCCGGTCGGTTCGGCGCTCAATCCGCAGACCATGCGCATGGAAATCACCAGCTTCTTCGACGTGGTCTTCAATCCCGTCGCCCAGGCAAAGTTCGTCCACACCGTCTCGGCGGGCTACGTCTGCGCCTCGATCTTCGTGCTCGGCGTTTCGGCCTGGTACATGCTGAAGGGCCGTCACCTTGAAATCGCCAAGCGCTCGATGACGGTGGCCGCTTCCTTCGGCCTGGCGTCGGCCCTGTCAGTCGTCGTCCTCGGTGACGAGAGTGGCTACCTCACCACTGAAAACCAGAAGATGAAGCTCGCGGCCATCGAGGCCATGTGGAAGACGGAACCGGCACCCGCTGCCTTCACCGCCTTTGGCTTCCCTGATCAACAGGCCCGCGAAACACATTTTGCCATCCACATTCCATGGGTTATGGGCCTGATCGGCACGCGCTCGCTGACAACGGAAATTCCGGGCATAGACAAGCTTGAGCAGCAGGCAGAAACCCGCATCCGTGACGGCATAAAGGCCTACGATGCGTTGATGCAGATCCGCGCCGCCCCAACGCTTGATGGGGTTGCACCAGCGGTCCGCGCTTCCTTCGAAGATCTCGGCCACCAGCTCGGCTATGCCCTTCTTCTCAAGCGCTATGTCGACGATCCACGCCAGGCAACCGACGCACAGATCACCCAGGCCGCGCGCGACACCATCCCGCATGTGCCGACACTCTTCTGGGCGTTCCGCATCATGGTCGGGCTCGGCATGTTCTTCATCGTCCTGACGGCCACCTTCTTCTGGCTGTCGGCGCGGCGCCACTTGGACAAGTACCCGCTCCTGCTGAAGATAGCCGTCTTCGCCATCCCGCTTCCCTGGATCGCCATCGAATCTGGCTGGATCGTTGCCGAGATCGGCCGCCAGCCATGGGTTATCGAAGGTGTGCTGCCGACGGCGATGGCCGTGTCGAGCCTTGGGGCAAGCACGGTTCTGCTGACAATCTGCGGCTTTGCCGCGCTCTACACCACGCTGATTATCGTCGAGATGACGCTGATGATCAGGGCAATCCAAAAGGGACCGGAGCCGGACAATGAGCCGGAAGCCGATCTGATCTCCGAAACCCTCGTTCCAGCCGCGGAGTGACCATCATGATCCTGCACCAACTCATAGACTATGAAATCCTGCGCTTGATCTGGTGGCTGCTTCTCGGTGTGCTCCTGATCGGTTTTGCCGCCACTGACGGTTTCGACCTTGGTGTCGGCATGCTGCTGCCCATCGTCGCCAAAACGGATACGGAGCGTCGTGTCGCCATCAATACGATCGGCCCCGTCTGGGAAGGAAACCAAGTATGGCTGATCGTCGGCGGAGCCGCCACTTTCGCCGCCTGGCCCCCACTCTACGCTGTGTCGTTCTCGGGCTTCTATCTTGCGATGTTCGCGATCCTGCTGGCGCTCATCCTGAGGCCGGTCGGCTTCAAGTACCGCTCGAAGCGTGAGAGTGCGCGCTGGCGCAACAACTGGGATTGGGCGTTGTTTATCGGCGGTTTTGTGCCATCGCTGATCTTTGGCGTCGCCGTCGGCAACGTACTGCAGGGCGTACCCTTCCGCTTCGACCCGGCTGACATGCGTATCTTTTACGAAGGGTCATTCTTCGGATTGTTGAACCCCTATGCGCTGCTTTGCGGCCTGCTCTCGGTCGCCATGCTCATCATGCACGGCGCTTCCTGGCTGGTCTTGAAAGCCAGCGGCCCGGTCGCTGAGCGAGCAAGAAGCTATGGCAGCTTGGCCGCGGTCGCCGTTATCGTGCTTTTCGCGCTCGGCGGTATTTTCCTTGCGCTCGGAGTGAACGGTTACAACATCACCAGCGAGATCAACCCGGCCGGCCCCTCAAACCCGCTTCTGAAGACCGCCACACACGACGGCTCCTGGCTGGCGAACTACCGAGTCTATCCGTGGATGATGATTGCGCCGGCTCTTGGCTTCCTTGGAGCAGCGGCAGCGTTGCTCGCGATGCGGGCAAAGTGGGAGGGTGCGACCTTGCTCTTCAGCAAGCTCTCGATCTTTGGCATCATCTCGACCGTCGGTCTCTCGATGTTCCCGTTCATCCTCCCATCCTCGCTCGATCCGAATTCGAGCCTGACGGTATGGGATGCGTCCTCGAGCCACACGACGTTGTTCGTTATGCTCGTCGTGTCGCTGATCTTCCTGCCGATCATCCTCGCCTACACCGCCTGGGTCTACAAGGTCCTTTGGGGCAAGGTCGACGAAGCGACGGTCAACGACAAAAGCGGCCACGCTTACTGAAGGAGAAAGACGATGTGGTACTTCGCATGGATCCTCGGCCTGCCGCTAGCGGCCGCTTTCGCTGTCCTCAATGCCATGTGGTATGAGCTTATGGACGACGAGGCAAAAAAGAAGAAGCAATAGCGACCTCGCATGTCTGCAAAACAATTGAGGGCGCGCGCTCCAAAGCCGCGCCCCTGCTCTACATACATGGGCCATATCAGGATCTCGGCTATAGACAGGAAACGTACCGCTGAGCCCGTAGCAGCTCAGTAGCTTGCCTCGATGAAAATCCGAGCCAGAGCTTCGACGCCCGCCTTATCCTTCGCGTCGAAGCGCGATGCGGTCGGGCTGTCGAGATCGATCACCCCCAGGATCTTGCCATTGTGATGAAGCGGCACGACGAGCTCCGAGCGTGAGGCGGCATCGCAGGCGATATGCCCAGGAAAGGCATGCACATCCTCAACGAGGATGGAAGTCCCCTTCTCCACCGCGGTTCCACATACTCCGCGGCCAACGGCGATTCGAACGCACGCGGCCTTGCCCTGAAATGGTCCGAGGACCAGTTCCTTTTCCGATTTGAGAAAGTAGAAGCCCGCCCAATTTAGATCCGGCATCATCTCGAACATGAGAGCCGACGTATTCGCAGCATTGGCGATCGTGTCGGTCTCGCCATGCAGCAGACCCTTCAGCTGCTGGCAAAGCTCCCGGTAGAATTCGGCCTTGTTGGCGGAATTTATCGTCGCAGCCTGAAACATATCCGTTATCGCTTCTGTTTGCGTGGTGAGCGTCGATATAGGGACACAGATACCGATTGCCAAACGCAATCGTGATCGGCAGGACGCGCGACGATATCACTAGATGGCGATACTTGTTACCAGCCATCTTGCCGGTCGATGATCCGACTCTATCTAGTGAGTGTCGCGACCTATTATGGATCGCGAACCAAGCCGGCCGGCAGCTGCGGTTTGCGCACGGTGATGTCAGGCGACGGTCACGTTAAGCGCCCGCCGCCCCCATTAGGGCAATCCGATGAGCGGCGCAGCTCTCCACTGGAGGCTGCCATGAGATCATGAAAGCCGCTCGGCCAGGCAGATAGATCCATTGATTTCAAGCAGAGGTAAGAACGATGACACCGGAAGACAGACGGGCGGTCTTTAGCCACCGCCAGATAGCGGCAATCATAGAAGGAATCATGCAGGAAGACGGCACCGAGGAGCCGATCATGGGAAAGTCGCTTGGCGAGGCGATCCTCTTCGTATCCGAAGAAGCGGCGACCAGCGCGTCCAGCGCCCATGTCATTTACGGCGAGAACGGCTCGCTCAGCTATACTGATTGCCTGAGCGTTTATCGCGACTACGGCGTGGCTCTTCGCCAGACCCCGAATTGAGACCGCGTGCTGGGCGCCTCACGCCCGGCACTCCTCCCGACAAGCAGAAGGACGCAGTCGATATGGCGAAGCGAAGTGCAGGCCTGCTGATCTACCGCCTCCATGACGGTGACTACGAGGTTCTGTTGGTTCACCCCGGAGGCCCCTACTGGGCAAAGAAGGACGTAGGAGCGTGGTCGATCCCCAAGGGTCTCGTCGAAGAGGACGAAGATGAACTTGATGCAGCGAGACGCGAAGCCCGCGAAGAGCTGGGGATAGACGTCGAAGGCAGCTTTCATCATCTCGGCGAATACAAGCAGCCCGGTGGCAAGATCGTCGCGGCCTGGGCTGTCGAAGCCGACATCGATCTTGAGGCAATCGCCAGCAATCACTTCCGGATGGAGTGGCCGCCGCGCTCTGGGGTGATGGCGGAATTTCCCGAAGTCGACCGAGCCGAATGGTTCACACTGTCTGATGCCGAGCAAAAGATCTTGAAAGGACAGCAACCGCTGCTCGTGGATTTCCTTCGACGGCGGTCACAGAGCCCGGTGGAAGCATATGTGAGCTAAGAACCGATGACGGCCGCGCTCGCGATTGTGCATGGCAGCTATTCGCGATCGGCTATCGCTTTGCCACTGGCTGTCCCTAAAAGTTAAAAGACCCTCCTCCAGACGAATCTGATTCATGACAGCCCCTTCTTCAGTACTGCGCGGTGTTCTCGTCGCGTTTGGCGCCTATGCCGTATTTGCCTTCAGCGATGCATCGATCAAGATCCTTCATGGCGGCGTGCCTGCCTATCAGATCGCCTTCGTCGGCGCACTTTTCGGCTGTGCTGCACTCCCCTTCATCAAAGGAAGGGGCGATTCCTGGTTCGATGTCCTCAGGAGCACGAACCGCCCTTTGTGGCTGCTAAGGTTCGCCTGCGGTGCGATAGGGGCGATCGCCTCGATCATCACATTCACAAAACTGCCGATGGCAGAAGCCTTCTGCCTGTTGTTTCTTCTGCCGTCGTTCGTGACAATACTATCCGTTATCTTCCTCGCAGAAGATGTGCGCTGGCAGCGCTGGGCCGCGGTGATCGTCGGCTTCATCGGTGTTCTGGTCGTGCTGCGTCCGGGCTTCCGCGAGTTATCGGTTGGCCATCTAGCGGCGGCGATCGGTGGTTTGGCTGCGGCAATCTCGATCGTCGTGATGCGCAAGATGGGTCCAGCCGAAAAGCGCCTGTCGCTATATGGTGCCGCACTGCTCGGCACGATTACCGTCAGCGGCGTCCTCATGCTGTCCGAGATGGTTGTTGCGACCCCACGTCAATGGCTTTTCATCGCAAGCTATGGCCTGCTCGGCGCCGCCGGCAACGTGCTGCTGATGACCGCCGCGCGGCTGGCGCCGGCAAACCTCGTTGCCCCTCCCCAGTACAGCCAGATGCTCTGGGCAATCGCATTCGGATATCTGATCTTCGATGATACGATCGACCTTCCGATGGCGGCCGGTATCGTTCTGATTGTCTGCTCGGGCTTGCTGACACTGGCTCGTGAAAAGAAGCGCGGAACGCCGTTACCGCGGGCCGTCGTTTCGGCCGACAACCAGGCGCCGCTTGCAACCTCGACCAACGAGACCGTCGAGGTAGAGCGACCAGCTCAAACTGCTTCGCACGCGGTTTCTCAAGCCTAAAAAGAAACCGCCTTCGCCGGGGTCGAAAGCCCTTGGCAAAGGCGGTTTCTAATTGCTCGGAGTCTGGCGATCGTCGTTAACGGCGCAGGACCGGGCAGCCACGGACGTTGCCGAAGCTGATTTCATCCGCGCCACGGCGCGTCCAGCCCTCGACGATCACACGGCGAGGCGTGACATCGACCACGCGTGCACGACGGAAGCCGTAGTCGCGTGCGATGTCTTCTGCAAGCCGCGGGTCACAGCCACGCACACGCGGTGGGGGCCGATCGTAGTCAGGCGGTGGGGGACGGTAGTAGCCGGGGGGCGGTGGCGGGCGACCGCTGCCAATGTAGACGTCTACCTGGGCGGAAGCCGGTGCAACCGCTCCGGCTACGGTGCCGGCAGCGAGCAGCGTCGCAAGGCCCGCTTTGGCCAGAAATTGCATCATTGAAAGTTCTCCATCAGGGTACGGAAGGGCCCGCCCCACTACACTCTTCCCGGCAAGGTCAGGTGCAACCTCTCCGGATTTGCGCATTCATATGCGATTCGCACAAAGCAGGCTGAAAATGGCGCGGCCAAGGCAAGCCGAGGGCGCCATTGTGGATGAAACAATTTAGCGGCGGATCAGCGGGCAGCCACGAACGTTGGCGAAGACCATCTGATCCCAGCCCCGGTAATTCCGGCCGGAGACGACGACACGGCGCGGTGTAACATTGGTGATGCGCGCGTAGTGCAACCCCGCAAAGCGCGCCTTCCGAACAGCCTGCACTGGCGAGCAGGCATACACGGGACGATATTGGACGCTGACGACAGGCGGGCGTCCCAGTTCGGAAGCCGAAGCATTCGGTGCCGCGAACGGAATCGAGGCCAACGCGATGAGGGCGGCAAACGAAGCCTTGGCGAGGAAATGGGTCATGATACTACTCTCTGAACGATAACTTGCATCTCCCGTGCGGGATTCTGCAGACCATAACCCTATGAAAATGAACGATCTTCGAACCGGCCGTTCAGTTGCGGTTCAGCCACCGAGATGCAGCACGATCTCGCGCCGATGTGGCCGGTCGCGGTGTTCGAACAGGTAAATCCCCTGCCATGTGCCAAGCGCGAGCCGACCGCCGATAACCGGAATACCGATGGAAACCTGGGTCAGTGCGGCCTTGATATGCGCCGGCATATCGTCAGGTCCCTCGGTAGTATGAACAATCCAACGCATCGAGGGATCGGAGCTCGGCGGTACCAATCGCCGAAAGAATGCATCGAGGTCGGTGCGAACATCCGGATCGGCATTCTCCTGGATGAGCAGCGAGCACGAGGTGTGGCGCGCGAACACTGTCAGCAGCCCCTCGGCCGCGCCATTGGCGCGAACGAAGGAGACCGCTTCCGGGGTAAATTCGTAGAGGCCCTGGCCTCTGGTGGAAATGTTGATGATCTTTTGGGCCACGGCCACGATTCCACCTACGTCTCTTTTGTCAGACGTGGCGTCGAGCTGCCCTCATGTCAATGCAGGTTTCCCCGCTGCTATCCTGCTCAAAGCTGCAGGAAGGGAACGAACCCACCAAAGATCATCCGTTTGCCATCGAAGATCGACTTCCACTCGTCGCCTTGAAGACGAGGATCCGCCATCACTTTCGTCATGATCTCGTCCCGCGCCTGACGTGAGTCATAGACGATCCAGGAAAAGATGACGACTTCATCGTCCGCCGCCTGCACAGCGCGCGGAAACGAGGTCAATTCCCCATAGGGCACGTCGTCTGCAATGCATTCCACATACTCCTTGGCACCGTATGACTTCCATACCGCGCCGGTCGTGGCGGAAAAGGCCTTGTACGCCTCGATGTTCTTCTGCGGAACGGCGACGACGAACCCATCGACATAGGACATGTTTTTCTCCCTTCTGCGTTGTTGCACGTCCAAGGACGAACGGAGTTGGCTTGGACCGACATCCCTCTGCGAACTAAGATTAGGCAGGATCGGCGACAGGCAAGTGAATTGCCGCAACTTCCGTACAGGAATGCAGATGGTGAAGATCAATGTCGCTGCGCTCGATGAGGTCTACGCCGGCTGAGCGCCCGACAGCTCGACAAGCTGCGCCCGATCCCTTGGTTGCGCCTGCATGTCGGCCTTCTGGCACTGTGTTGTGACGCGCAATGTTCGAAACTGTTCCACGAGAAAATCGACAAGCGCCCGAACTGCCGTCGGCAGTCCTCGCGATGCGGTGAAGACGAGATAGATTGTCGCCTGCGACATCTGGTGATCCGGCAGAAGGCGGACCAACCGGCCGTCGCGTATTCCTTCTGCACAGATATGGTCGGGCAGAAGCCCTACCCCGACGCCGGCATAGATAGCCTCCAGCACTGCCGAGACGCTTCGGCAGCTCATGCGAGGTTTGTGCTGGTGCCGGTATCGAGTGCCATCCGGTCCGGTGAATTCCCAGACGTCCAAGTCCTGCCACTCTGTCAGCGGCCCGGCAAACGATACCGTTGGAGCGTCGACAAGACATTCGACGCCTTCGATCGACGGCAGCGAGCTCGCCACCTTCTGGCTGGCGACAAGAATCAAATCCACCTTGCTGAGCACCCGCATCGTTAGCTCGGAATCAGTCTCCTCAATCAATTGCGCGCGAACCGCAAGATCGAGACGCTCATCTATGACGTCGACCCGTCGATCCGTGGTGAGTATCTGTAGCTGAACCTTGGGGTATCGATTAAGAAACTCCGGAATAATCGCGCCAAGCGAGCCCTCCAGCAATCCGGAAGGCATGCTCATACGGATTAGTCCCTGTGGCTCGCCTGTTGCATCGTTGATTGCCTTCGCCGCGCGATCTGCTTCACGCAACATGTTTTCGCAGTGATTGTAGAAGGCGCGCCCGATCTCCGTTACCCGGAACCGGTTTACCGTCCGCTCCAGCAGTCTGACACCAAGCCGCGCCTCCAGCGCAGTAATGTGCCGGCTGAGCTTCGATTTCGGCATATTCAGCACTCGCCCGGCAGCAGAGAAACCGTTGTGGCGAACAACTGCGGCAAAATAGACGAAATCGTTCAGATCCTGGAAAACACCCTCTGCGTTGAGCATCTGGGCACCTCTTTCGATAAACGCGATGGCCTGCAACTGCTATCGCTTAGCGTTCCCGACGGGCGATGCCAACCGTCCAACACAAGTTTTCGTTCCAAATTTGGAACACTGCGTTCCAATCGCTGCCCTTCAAACCAGTCGCCGCCGGGACTATCTGCGGGGAGATTTCCTTTGGCGCCATTGCACTGATGGCGCCAAACGCGCTCTCTCGAGCCTCCGAAAACAGCGTTGGTCATCCCGATATCCGCCGAACTGTCGGCGAGAGTCGATTCTGCGCCTATGTATTTGATATTGTTGCATAAAAACCACATTGAAGATCAAAGAGCTGTCGCAAGCACGGTTTTCGTTACCGGGAGAATTGATAGATTTAATCAAGGATGAAATGAAGGCTTCAGCGGTTCGCTGATCCGCCAGCCGAAAGGCAAACTATCGGAACGGCCCCATCTCCCGAGGCGGCGGTTCAATCGAAAAGGAAATGGATTTTAAATGAACATACGGATGGCTTTGTTGACCTCCGCAGCAGCATTTGCTGCTGCGTCCACGCCGGTCTTTGCTGCTGACGCAATCGTTGCAGCCGAACCCGAGCCGGTTGAATACGTCCGCGTCTGCGACGCGTACGGCACAGGCTACTTCTACATCCCGGGTACCGAAACCTGCCTCAAGGTTAGCGGTTACATCCGCTTTCAGGTAGACGCTGGCCCCGATGAGAAGGGCACGTCAGACTGGAACGCAAAAACCCGCGCTCAGGTTCAGTTCACGGCCAAGAGCGACACGGAATATGGTCCGCTCACCGGCGTAATCGTTCTGCGTAACAACGGCGACAACGCTTCGACCAATTCAACCCTGGATTCTGCCTACATCGACATCGCTGGCCTCCGTGCCGGTCTGTTCTACTCCTGGTGGGATGACGATCTTTCTGGCGAGCCGGACGTTCTCTCCAGCTTTGAAACGCTGCACAACTCCATCCGCTACCAGTACGAAAACGGCGACTTCTACGCCGGCATCAGCGTAGACGAGCTGGAAGACGGCTACTTCAAGACCGGCGAAAACCCGAACAACGTCGGCGTTGCTCTCGGCGTTGGCGGCAAGGCCGGCGTGGTCAGCTATCAGCTCATCGGCGGTTACGACACCGACAACGAAGAAGGTGCGGTCCGCGGCATGATCTTCGCTGATATCGGCCCTGGCACGCTCGGCCTGGCAGCTGTCTACGCGTCTGGCCCGAACTCCTACTACTCTCAGTCGGAATGGACTGTTGCTGCCGAATACGCGATCAAGGCAACCGACAAGTGGACCATCACCCCGATGGCCCAGTACTTCGGTAACTACGTGCCTGATCTCGACAACTTCCACGGCGACTCGTTCGACGGTCTTGGCGACGCATGGAAGGTCGGCATCACCGTCGACTATCAGATTGTCGATAACCTCTACGCCAAGGCAACGGTGGACTACACCGATCCGGACGACGCCGACGAAGTAACCAAGGGCTTCTTCCGCCTGCAGCGCGCGTTCTAACTTGAAATCCCGGCGCCCTGGATCAACCTGGGGCGCCGCTGAAGTATTGCGTTTTCTGATCCGATTGACCTCCGATCAGTGACGGGGATTGGTCCGGTTTCCCTGCCGGACCAGTCCTTGTTTCCTTCCAAGCGTGCCGCCCTTCCGCGGCGAAATATCTGCCCTTAGGGCGGACCGTCCTCACGTACGACCGCGGCTCCCTTGGAACGACGCTAGCCTGGCAATTCCTCGATAGAATCGACCCGATCGGGATAGAAAGCCAGATATTCGGCGATCTCACTGACGGCCGCATACGGACTTTCATAGGTCCAGACCACATTTGCGGAGCGTTCACCGCCCAAAACGATATCAAAATACGAAGCCTCCCCCTTGTAAGGGCAATAGGTGTGGTGATCACTTCGAGTGAAAAGCGCCATGTCGACATCGGTGCGCGGTATGTATTGCACGGCGGGATAGGACGCTTCTTTCAGCGTTAGCGCCTTGCGGCTGTCGGCAATGATGTGCCCGCGCAGCTTTACGACGACGCGCGCCGGATTTGGTCTGACCGTGATTGGATGATCGGGACCCGGAATCTTCATCGGTTGTGCGGACATCGGCAGCTCCTTTCAGTCAGAAATTAAATATAGGAGTTGCCACATCATATTGCAGGAGCCTGCCCGGCTCCTGCGGATTTCGGAGACTGCAGCGCTCTAGCCAGGAACGATCGGCCCTCTTCCGACGGCGATAGCTCGAGCACAACGCTAATTGGTCGTGGCCGCCCGCCGCTGAAACAGCCCAAGCCCAAGGACAGCCGCCAGCACGCACCCGACGCCGCCGATCTGGTATCCGGAAAGCGGCTCACCGAGCACCACAAAAGCCATTAACAGCGCAGAGACCGGCGCGACCGCCGTGAAAAGCGACGCCTCAACACCACTCACACGCTCCGCTCCCGCGTACCAGAGAATGAAGCCGGCAACGGTCGGCACCAGTGCGTAATAGATAACCGCCGACGTCGCGCCTACTGGAAATGTGTTCGGCACCCCTTCCACCCCAGCGGCCACTACCATGGCAACGACGAAGCCGATCCCCGTCATCAGCGCCGATTGCGTCAGCGCCGGGATCGGTGAACTGAGGTTCTTGTTCAGGAGTATGAACAGGCTCTCGCAGACCACGGCTCCAAAAACCAACGCGTTCCCAAGCAGAGAGCCACTCCCTGCATCGGGCGAAAGAGCAATGAAGAGAACGCCGATTGCAGCCAGCGCGATTGCGAGCACCATCGATGAATCAGGCCGTTCGCCGAGAACCACAACGGAAAGGGCACCCGCCACAACCGGCAGCGTTCCGATGATGACACCCGCGTCGGCGGCCGTGGTCAGCTTCAGGCCCGAGATCAGCAATGTTGTGTAGCCAACGCTACCCGCACCGGCCTGAACGACGAGGATGATCCAGTCACGAGGCGGCAAGCTCGGCAAGCGCGTCCGGGTCACGCGCATCAGCAATAGAAAGAATGGAAAGGCTGCGGCGAAGCGCAGCGCAGTCGCGGTGAATGGCGGCATACCAGACGCGATGACCCGGCTTGCGACGACCGTGCTGCCAACGGTAATCATGGCCAAAGTCAGATAGAGGTAACCCTGCAAGTGTCGCTGCATCATCTTCTCCTGTTTGCGCAGAAGAAAAACGAAAACCGCCTGGCGATCTTGTATGAAATTGCAGGCGCAGTCAGGCGACCGCATTCGCATAGGCGCGTGGAGAGACGCCATACTTGCGCACGAACACCCGCGTCATGTGGCTCTGGTCGACGAAGCCGCTGCCAACGGCAGCTTCCGCCAAGGGCGTGCCGCCGGCAATTAGACGTCGGGCAAGATGGATGCGGCGCTGAACCAGATAGGCATGCGGCGTCATGCCGGTCGCCTTGGCGAAGCCTCGCAACACCTGAAACCGGCTCAGCCGACTTGTGCGGGCAAGGTCGGACAGCGAGATCGAGGCCGTCGGATCGCAGTCAATCAACTCCTTGGCCCTCAGGATGGACAGAGGAGCCGCCTGCCCATCCCCTGGCGCTGCTTCCGCGACAACACGAGCGACGAGTTCAAGAAGTGCTTCCTCACGCTTTAATCCATGCTCGTCCGCATTGGTCACAAGCGAGAAGGCCGCGTCGAAGTGCATGGCGATCGCTTGGTCATGCAGGACCGGATGAGAAATCTCGACAGCCGATCGTCGTCCCTCGGTAATCTCGCACACGTAGGCAGCGATCATATCGGGATCGAAGTAGAGTATCCGCCAAGACCGGCCCTCACCGATCGGCGTGCCGTCATGCACTTCATTCGGGTTGACCGTGATGATATCGCCAGCACTCGCCTCGACCATGCCGCGACCACTCAGGGACTTTTGCGCACCTGACGAAACCAGCCCGATGCCGAACTGCTCATGCGTATGGCGCGCGAAGCTTTGGTTGCTATCGGCCGCGACCGCCTCGATGCCGGGGATGGCCGACCTGAACATGCGAAATTGATTGCGAGCCATGTGCGCTTCCGAGCGAACGACGCATAGTGCCAGCGTAGGCCACTGAAAACAATGCGAAGGTGGGGGGCGAGCGCGTCAGCGATCAATGCCCGTGGCTGATCAATGGATCGTTTCGCAAAGATCGTCGCCGGCAAGAATCGCAAAAACGTCCTCAAGCGCGGCGACCAGGATGTCGGTAAGCTCGTCCCCGCGATTCTCGACAAAGGCAGCCTTGGTTGCTTCATCCTGTAGTTCGAAGAAGCGCTCGATCTCGTTCGACATTTCATTGTCCTTTCACGCGCCACTGACATGTGGCGATGAGGCAAAGCTATCCCGGCTGTCTTGTGCCGAACTGGAGCCAGTTTCGCAGCGGCCTTTCCCACAGTCAAAAGCTTGGAAGCCCTCGACTCTTCCATTGGCTCTTCGGAATCGGATTTCCCACGTCGTAAGCAAAGGATACGACCTTTGTAGCATCGGCATCGACTTCGCATCGAAAGCTTAGATCATACCAGCGGGCACTGGCACGGAATGCAACTCCCCTCAGTTCAAGGACGGTTCCCTGCGCCAATCCAGCGCGCGGTACCATTTCAGGGCTATACCCCGGCGGCGAGTGTATCAATTGCTGACGCAGCTCCGAACTGCACAGTTCGGCCACACGAGCACGGCGCGGCAGATCACCCATTGCGGTTCGCGCCACCGGGTCGTTCGTCATGTTCTGCGAGAAGAGTGTCTTCGCCTCCGTCAGTTCGATCGGCTTGTCCGCCCGGGCAGTTGCCGTCGCATCGGGTTTTGCGGCAGCAGGCGGTTTTTGCTGCTCGAAGCTCGTCTTGGCCTCGCTTTCGGCTCCGGCGGCAGGGCCGTTCTTCTCGGCATGGCTATCCGCCAGGTCGACCTGCGGGAGTTCGACATCATCGGGAACCGGATTGGCCAGCGGGTCCTTACTTTCAGGTGCCTTGGCCGCCTCTGCCGTTTCCTCCGGCTTCGCCTGATCCGCCTGGGGTTCCGGTTTGGTCTCCGGTAAAGGCTTCGGCGTATCCGACTTCACGCCGGCGGCGGACGCATCTCCCTCAGTCGATTTTTCCGGTCCGGTATCCTTGTCGCCAAATTCCGTCACGGGCCGCAGCACCGGCAGGGGCTGCGGCTTTGCAGCCTGCTCCTTGGATTGGGCATCCTTTGCAGTTGCTTCCGGAGGCTTTTCCGGCGGCTTCTCTTCTGGCGCCTTTGCCTGCTCGGGCGGAGGCGGAGGCGGCGGTTGCTCAGCCTTCTCTTGCTTCGGCGGTTCCGGGGGCTTCTCAACCGGCTTTTCTTCCGCCTTCTTCTCTTCCGGCTTAGGCTCTTCGGGCTTGGGCTCCTCCGGCATCTTCAGCTCCGGCGCCTTCTCCTCGGGCTTCTTCTCCTCCGGCGGCGGCACGAGGTCGACACTGACCGTCTCCTCCTCCGGCTGGGGAGCAGGCACGGGCAGCTTCACGAGAAAGAAGGCGACGACGGCAAGGTGCAACAGCACGGAGGCCGCGATGCCCCAGCCGAATACGCCCCACTTCTTCGCCGAAACCTGCTGCATACCTATGAACGATGCCCTACGCCACGCTACCGATGTGGCCTTTTAAGAAGGCATCATCAAGCCGTAAAACAAAAAAGCCTCTTGTCGCACGGACGCGACCGCGTCCGTGCGACCCATCATCCACATCTTTGCAGTGGTTGCCCTGGGCCGTGCCGCCTCCCAAGGCTATCCGAGCGACCCTATGATCTCGCGGTAGGCGGCCTCAGGAAATGCCTTCAACGTTCGCGTGCGCACATTGCCTGCCGTCGCAAGCTGCAGGGTGAACCGTGCCATCACAGCATCGTCCGGCGCCTCGCAGACGGCAACCATGTCGTAGTCGCCCATCGTCAGAAAGAAATTCTTGAAGGAGCCGCCCATATCACCGAGCGCCTTCTTTGCTGCGTCCAGTCTCTTTGCCGAGTCGCGTGCAGTGCGAATGCCTTGATCTGTCCAGTTGATAAGCATGACATAAGTGGTCATTGCACACCTCCACACGGAGGGTTTTGGCCCTACGCAACAGGCTATGGCGACCTTCGCTCATGCGCTGTGGTCGGTCCTGTCCCCCGTGGAATGTACCTTACTCCTGTCCCCATTCGACAACAAGAAACACCGTCGCCCGCGGACGCGCGCCAAAAGCAAAAGCCGGGCACAAGGCCCGGCTTTCGGATGCATTTGGTCGAAGATGGAAGCTTAGCTGTCCAGGAAGCTGCGCAGTTTGCGCGAGCGGCTCGGATGCTTCAGCTTGCGCAGTGCCTTCGCCTCGATCTGGCGAATACGTTCGCGGGTGACAGAGAACTGCTGGCCGACTTCTTCAAGCGTGTGGTCGGTGTTCATGCCGATACCGAAGCGCATACGCAGGACGCGCTCTTCGCGCGGCGTCAGCGATGCCAGAACACGCGTCGTTGTCTCGCGCAGATTCGCCTGGATGGCGGCATCGATCGGCAGAAGTGCGTTCTTGTCCTCGATGAAATCGCCGAGGTGTGAATCTTCTTCGTCGCCCACGGGGGTTTCGAGCGAGATCGGCTCCTTGGCGATCTTCAGGACCTTGCGGACCTTTTCGAGCGGCATGGCGAGCTTTTCGGCCAGTTCTTCCGGCGTCGGCTCGCGACCGATTTCATGCAGCATCTGGCGCGAGGTACGAACGATCTTGTTGATCGTTTCGATCATGTGCACCGGAATACGGATCGTGCGGGCCTGGTCGGCGATCGAGCGGGTGATCGCCTGACGGATCCACCACGTCGCATAGGTCGAGAACTTGTAGCCGCGGCGGTATTCGAACTTGTCGACCGCCTTCATCAGGCCGATGTTGCCTTCCTGAATGAGGTCGAGGAACTGCAGGCCACGGTTCGTGTACTTCTTGGCGATGGAGATGACGAGGCGAAGGTTCGCTTCGACCATTTCCTTCTTGGCGATACGTGCTTCGCGCTCGCCCTTCTGCACCATGTGCACGATACGGCGGAATTCCGAGATCGAGATGCCGGTTTCGGTTGCGAGATTCTGGATCTCCTGGCGGATGTCGCGGATCGTCGTGTTTTCGCCCTTGGCGAATTCCTTCCAGCCGCGTGCCGCCAGATTGCCGATCGACTTCATCCAGTTCGGATCGAGCTCGGCGCCCTGATACTGTTCGAGGAACGAGTCACGCTTGACGCCGTAGGATTCAGCCAGACGCAGCAGGCGGCCTTCGTTCTGAACGAGGCGCTTGTTGATGTCGTAGAGCTGCTCAACGAGGGCATCGATGCGGTTCTGGTTCAGCGACAGAGACTTGACGGCCTTGATGAGCTCATCCTTGAGTTCCTTGTAGCGGCGCTCCTGGGCGGACGACAGCGTGCCGGTGGCAGCGAGACGCTGCTCGACCTGCTGGTCCTGCAGCTTGCGCAGCTTCTTGTAGGTCTCGGCAATGATGTCGAGCGTTTCCATGACCTGCGGACGCAGTTCCGCTTCCATGGCGGCGAGCGACAGGTTGGACTCGTCTTCGTCCTCTTCTTCCTCTTCCGGAGGCAGGCCCTCGCCGCCGACATTGGTGATGTCGTCGTCGCCGGAGCGGACACGGCGCGTCTTTTCCTTCTCCTCGGCGGCTTTGCGGTCAGCCTCGATCTTCTCGGGGCTCTGGAACTGCGGCGCAGCCTTGGCTTCCGGACCGGAATAGGTCGTTTCGAGATCGATGATCTCGCGCAGCAGCGTCGTGCCTTCGTTCAGTTCATCGCGCCAGATGATCAGCGCCTGGAACGTCAGCGGGCTCTCACAGAGGCCACCGATCATTGTCTCGCGGCCGGCCTCGATGCGCTTTGCGATCGCAATTTCGCCTTCACGCGACAGCAGTTCCACCGAACCCATTTCACGCAGATACATGCGCACCGGATCGTCGGTGCGATCGGTCGGCTCTTTCTTCTTGGCGGTCGCTAGAGCGGTGCCGCCGGAAGGTGCGAGCTCGCCGCCTTCGCTTTCCTCGTCGGAGCCGGAATCATCATCGTCGCCGCCGGCAGTGGCTTCCTCGGCTTCTTCGTCCTCGATGACGTTGATGCCCATGTCCGACAGCATCGACATCGTGTCTTCGATCTGCTCGGACGTCACTTCTTCGGACGGCAAAACGGCGTTCAACTCGTCCATCGTAACGTAGCCGCGCTTCTTCGCGGCCTTGATCATCTTCTTGACCGCGTCATCGGAAAGATCGAGAAGAGGGCCGTCGGTGCCGCCGTCGCGTTCGACTTCCGCTTCTTCGTTCTCTTTGACCTTCGTTGCCATTTATGTCGTCGCCTTCCTGACGCTATTCAAACTCGCCGCAGTGAACGGCCGTGCGCAACCGATACGCCGCAAACGACCGTCTCGAATCACCTAGTCCCACCTAATGGGATGAGATTTAATGCCTGATTAACCACGATTGCCGGCGCCGGACGACAGAACTTAAAAGTCATCATATGTCCGGCCATGGTTGTGCGATCCGCCCTTGACCCAGTTCACCGCTTTCCAAGTTGAACGGTGATTCCCACATTTTTTGTTCTCGTCAAGCTTTTCTAGCAAAAAAGCCTCAGAAAACCCGGAAAAAGCCTTATCCACAGGCCCGGAACCGCTCAAGCGATTGCCAAGCTTAGATAGGATGTCACCACAAGAAGACAAGAGCGGCCGGCATTCTTCTTAGGCGGCAAAGTTGCCGCCAAGATTCGTGGTGCCCGCTGCCAGTTGTTCGTGTTGGGCAAGCTTTAATGAGATTGCCCATCCCAGGGTTGGATCTCCAGACTTGCAAGATCGACCGCGGGAATGCAGCGGACGTTGATACAGGCCATCTCGGCGCCGTCAGGCATTTTGGCTTCCGCAAAAGGAGCGATGCCGCACGTGCCGCAGAAGCGGTGCTGGATCGTGTGCGTGTTGAACGTATAGGTCGACAGGTTCTCGCGGGGCGTTTTCAGGGTGAACTTGTCGCGCGGCACGAAGGCCAACAGTCCCCCGCGCCGCCGGCACAGCGAGCAATTGCAGTCGAGAGCCGAAGTCAACTCTCCCTCCACTTCAAATTCGATTTTGCCGCAATGGCAGCTTCCTTCGTAAAGCATCGATCGTCCTCAGTTCCAATCCATAACGACCTTGCCCGAGTTGCCCGAGCGCATCGCCTCGAATCCTTCCCGGAAATCGTCGATTCCAATCCGGTGCGTGATCACGGGCGACAAATCCAGCCCGCCTTGCACAAAGGCAATCATCTTGTACCAGGTCTCGAACATCTCGCGGCCGTAGATGCCCTTCAGATTAAGCATCTTGAAGATGACTTTGTTCCAATCGATCTCGAAACCGGCGGGCGCAATGCCGAGGATAGCGATCTTGCCGCCGTTGTTCATCTTGTCGATCATGTCGCGAAAAGCCGGTGCTGCCCCGGACATTTCCAGCCCGACGTCGAAGCCCTCGGTCATGCCGATCGACTTCATCACATCAGCAAGGTTCTCCTTCGAGGCATCGACGACATAATCGATGCCGAGTTTGCGGGCGAG
Organism: Rhizobium sp. R693; assembly: GCF_002211315.1. Taxonomy (NCBI): domain Bacteria; kingdom Pseudomonadati; phylum Pseudomonadota; class Alphaproteobacteria; order Hyphomicrobiales; family Rhizobiaceae; genus Rhizobium; species Rhizobium sp. R693. The sequence goes on from NZ_LOKY01000002.1 coordinate 25,344, forward strand.
ATCAAGCCGATGCGGGTTGATGTCGGTAATGACCACCTTGCGGGCGCCCGATCGCTTGGCGACCAGCGCTCCCATAATGCCGATCGGCCCGGCGCCGGTGACAAGCACATCCTCGCCGACGAGGTCGAAGGAAAGCGCCGTGTGCACCGCATTCCCGAACGGATCGAAGATCGCGGCGATCTCATCGGGAATATCATCAGGGATCGGCACCACGTTCGCCTCGGGAATGCAGACGAACTCGCCGAAGGAACCGGGACGGTTGACACCGACGCCAAGCGTATTGCGGCACAGATGCCCCCTGCCCGCGCGGCAGTTGCGACACTTGCCGCAAACGATGTGTCCCTCGCCGGAGACGCGCTCGCCGACATGGTATTTCGTGACGGCCGAACCAATTTGCGAAATCTCGCCGCAGAATTCGTGGCCGACCACCATCGGCACCGGAATGGTCTTCTGCGCCCACTGGTCCCAGTTCCAGATATGGACATCGGTGCCGCAGATCGCGGACTTCTTCACCTTGATCAGCACGTCGTTCGGCCCGACCTCGGGAACCGGGACATGCTCCATCCAAAGCCCGACTTCCGGTTTCGTTTTGACCAGTGCCTTCATCATGTTCGACATGATCTTACTCTCCCAAACCCTTTAGATGACACCGAGTTCGCGGCCGGCTTCCGCGAAGGCCGCGATCGTCCGTTCGACGTCGGCACGCGAATGCGCTGCCGACATCTGCGTGCGGATGCGCGCCTGTCCCTTCGGCACGACAGGGAAGGAGAAGCCGATCACGTAGACGCCCTTTTTCAACATCAGCGCCGCCATATCCTGCGCCAGCTTGGCGTCACCGAGCATGACCGGAATGATCGGATGTCCCTCACCCGCCAACGTGAAGCCGAGCTTCGTCATTTCGGAGCGAAACAGCGCCGCATTGGCTGCCAGCCGCTCGCGCAGCGCATCGCCGTTCTCGATGAGATCGAAGACTTTGAGCGACGCAGCCGCAATGACTGGCGCCAGCGTATTCGAGAACAGGTAGGGGCGCGACCGCTGCCGCAACCAGTCGACGATTTCGGCCTTGGCCGAGGTATAGCCGCCGGAGGCACCGCCGAGCGCCTTCCCGAGCGTACCGGTGATGATGTCGACCCGACTCTCGACCCGGCAATGCTCGGCCGAGCCGCGTCCGTGCTTCCCGACGAAGCCGACGGCATGGCTGTCATCGACCATGACCATCGCGCCATACTTCTCGGCGAGATCGCAGACGCCCCGCAGGTTGGCGATGATGCCATCCATCGAGAAGACACCGTCGGTGGCGATCAGCTTGAATCGGCTGCCTTCGGCCTTCTTCAGCTCTTCCTCCAGTGCCTTCATGTCATTGTTGGCGTAGCGGAAGCGCTTCGCCTTGGAGAGGCGCACGCCATCGATGATCGAGGCATGGTTCAATGCATCCGAGATGATCGCGTCCTCCTCGCCAAGCAGCGTTTCGAAAAGCCCGCCGTTGGCGTCGAAACAGGAGGAATAGAGGATCGTGTCTTCCATGCCGAGGAAGGAGGAAATGCGCGCCTCAAGCTGCTTGTGCTCCTCCTGCGTGCCGCAGATGAAGCGCACCGAAGCCATGCCATAGCCATAGCGGTCGAGCGCCTTCTTACCGGCCTCGGCAAGCTCCTCGTTGTCGGCGAGCCCGAGATAGTTGTTGGCGCAGAAGTTCAAAACCCGCTCACCGGAGGCGACGGCGATCTCGCCGGCCTGTTTCGACGTGATGACACGCTCGGACTTGTAAAGCCCGGCGTCCTTCAGTGCAGCAAGTTCGGTGCGGAGGTGGGAGAGGAATTGCGAGGTCATTTGATGGCCCTTCTCGTGTTGTTTCCCGATGCCCTGCACTAGCACATAGCCAAGCGCCTGTCTTGCCGTCGTCAACGCCCGGTTTCGCGCGCGTAGACCTTCAAGGCGTATCCAGCGACTAGTCGTCGTGACTGAGGATCACATCGAGAAACGCATCGCCATATCGTTCAAGCTTCGATTGGCCGACACCCGAGATGCCGAGCATCTCCTTGTGCGTCCGCGGCCGCTCGGTCGCAAACGCAATGAGTGTCGTATCGGGAAAGACGACATAAGGCGGCACGCCGAGCGAACGCGCGATCGCCGTCCGTTCCGCGCGCAAGGCTTCGAAGAGCACGCCATCTCCGCCGGATAGAACGGAGCGACGCTCGACCTGCGCCGTTCGCTTCGAACGCCGTTCCGCCGCCGGTCGATCCTTGCGGAAGAAGACCGACCGTTCGCGCTTGAAGACGGCACGGGCCTCCGGCTCGAGCTTCAGGGCGCCAAACGCCTCATGGTCGACGCGGACCAGTCCCATCGCAAGCAGTTGCCGGAATACCGATTGCCATGTACGGGCCGCCAGATCGTTTCCGGCCCCGAAAACCGGCATCGTCGTGTGGCCGAAGCGTTCCGTCTTCTCGTTGACGTTGCCGAGCAGCACGTCGACCACGTGCCCGGTGCCGAACCGCTCGCCCGTTCTGTAGATCGCCGCAAGCGCCTTGATGGCTGCCTCCGTCCCGTCCCAGGTTTCGACCGGCTTCAGGCAGGTGTCGCAACTGCCGCACTTGCCCGCATGGGTTTCGCCAAAATGCGCGAGGATCGCCTGGCGGCGGCACGAGGCGGTCTCGCAAATCGCCAACAGGGCGTTCAACTTGGAGCGCTCGACGCGCTTGATTTCGTCGGCTGCACCACCCTCGTCGATCATCCGGCGGCGCTGGATGACGTCGGCCATGCCGTAGGCCATCCAGACTTCGGAAGGCAGGCCGTCACGCCCGGCGCGGCCTGTCTCCTGATAGTAGGCCTCGACCGAGCCAGGCAGATCGAGATGTGCGACGTAGCGCACATTCGGCTTGTCGATCCCCATGCCGAAGGCGACGGTAGCGACGAGGCAAAGCTCATCCTCTTTCAGAAAGGCATCCTGGTTGGCATCACGAAGCGCCCGGTCCATGCCGGCATGGTACGGAAGCGACCGAATGCCCTGCCCGTTCAGCCACTCCGCCGTATCCTCAACCTTGGCGCGGGACAGGCAGTAGACGATACCGCTGTTGCCTTTGTGTCCGGAAAGAAACCGCAGCAACTGCTGGCGCGGCTGGTCGCGCTCTACAATTTCATAGGAAATGTTCGGGCGGTCGAAGCTGGTCGTGAAGACCTTGGCATTGTTCAGCGCCAGCCGTTCGACGATATCGTCGCGGGTGTGAGGGTCGGCCGTCGCCGTCAGCGCGATGCGCGGCACCCCGGGATAGTGTTCGGCAAGCCTGCCGAGTTCGCGATATTCCGGACGAAAATCATGGCCCCACTGAGAGACACAGTGCGCCTCGTCGATGGCGAAAAGCGAGATCCGCGCGTTGCCGATCGTATCGCGAAAGCCATCCATGAGAATGCGCTCCGGCGTGACGTAGAGGAGATCGAGCCTGCCTGCAGAAATCGCCCGACGGACCTCGATAAACTCCTCGCGTGATAGCGCGGAGTTCAGTGCTGCCGCCCTGATGCCGAGCTGCTTCATCGCCTCCACCTGATCGCGCATCAGCGCGATCAGCGGCGAAACGACGATCCCTACGCCCTCGCGGCAGAGCGCCGGAATCTGGAAGCAAAGCGACTTGCCGGCCCCCGTCGGAAAAAGAACCACCGCATCGCCGCCAGAGACGATGTGCTCAACCACCTGCTGCTGCTTGCCACGGAAGGCGGGATAGCCGTAGACGCGGTTGAGAATGCCAAGCGGCGAACGCTCCGCACCGAACAACGCATCGCCAGCGGAAAATTGCCGATCTGCGGAATCCATCAGTGGCTCGCCGCTCCCTTGACGCGGCCGGAGAGCACGCCGAAACCGTCGATAATGGCTTCCTGGTTTTCGAGGCGAAGTCCCTCGAAATGGACCTCCTGCAGTGCGCGCATCAACTGGTCGATCACGTCGCCGTTGCCCGCCTCGGTCGCCTCGGCAATCTCGCGCTCAAGCTCGATCTTCTGGAAGCGCAGAGCCTTGGCGCGCTTATGGAAGGCGAGCGCCTGGCGATATCCTTCGCGCGCATCCTCCATTGCCGCCTCCGATGTGGCAATCCAGAGGCGGGCATTGCGGATCTGCTGTTCAAGCCCCTGCAGCAACGGGCCAAAGCCCTGCTCTTCCATACGCTCCAACAGATACTCGCGGGTCAGATGCGGTCCGGCGACGGCGGCCGCAGCCCCGAGCATGACAGACCAAAGCCGCTGCAGTTCGCGGTTGTCGTAGTCGATGGAGGCGATCTCGTCATACTCGTCCTGCATCAATGCAGGATGATTGATGACCGTCAGCGCCAGCACGCTTTCCCGCAAGGCCGGGGTTTCCTGATGTCCCTTCACAAGCCCGGAACGTGCGAGCCGGTCGGAAATGCCGCCGCCGGAAAGACGCGGACCGCGCGGTCCCTCGTTGCCGCGACCGCGGGATTGGCCAGCACCGCGATCGAAGCTTCGCCGCTCATTGCCGCGATTCTGGAATTGCGGCTGAAAGAAGCCATTCAGGCGGTCGCGCATATCCTGCTGGTAGTGGCGACGCACATTTTCATCGGCAATGACGGCAACCAGCTGCTTCAGCCGTGCTTCGAGTTCTGCCTTGGCCTCAGGCGTCTCGAACTGCCCGGTATTGATCTCGCGGCTCCAGATCATCTCAGCCAGCGGCTTGGCCTGGCTCATCACCTTGTCGAAGGGCGCCCGGCCTTCATTGCGCACAAGATCGTCGGGGTCCTTGCCGTCGGGCAGCAGGGCAAAGCGCACGGTGCGCCCCGGCTTGATATGCGGAAGCGCCAGATCAGCGGCGCGATTGGCGGCGCGAATGCCGGCGCCGTCGCCATCGAAGCAAAGCACCGGCTGCGGCGTCATCTTCCAGAGGAGTTCAAGCTGGTTTTCGGTTAGCGCCGTCCCGAGCGGCGCCACGGCATTCTCGACGCCGGCCTGATTGAGCGCGATCACATCCATATAGCCTTCGACGGCAATGATCGTGCCCTCGCCGTTGGCACCCTGTGTCGCCCGGCGGGCGCGCGCGAAATTGTAGAGCACATTGCCCTTGTGGAAGAGCTCCGTTTCGTTGGAATTGAGATACTTGGCCGGCGCATCCGGAGACATGGCTCGCCCGCCGAAAGCAATCACCTTCTCACGGGACGACAGGATCGGGAACATGATCCGGTCGCGAAAGCGGTCATAGGAGACCGGCACATCGGGACCATGGACAACCAGGCCGCAAGCCTCGATCTGCTCCTTGGTGACGCCGTTTCCCGCCAGAAACTCCTTCAGCGCATTGCGGCTGTCGGGCGCGAAGCCGAGCCGGAAGGTCTCGATCGTGCGCCCCGTCAATCCGCGATCGCGCAGATAAGCCCGCGCCCGCGCGCCGTTAGCGGTCTGCAACTGATCCTGAAAGAACTTGGTCGCAAGCTCCATCACGTCGAGAAGCGACGTGCGCTCCTTTTCACGCTTCTCCATGACTGGATCGGCAACCGGCATGGCAACACCCGCAATGGCGGCGATCTGCTGCACGGCCTCCGGGAAGCTTAGCCCCTCCAGATCCGTCAGGAACCGGAAGTGGTCGCCTGTTACGCCGCAGCCGAAGCAGTGGTAGCGCCCCTTGCGATCCTCACAGTGAAAGCTCGGCGACTTCTCTCCGTGAAACGGGCAGCAGGCCCAATAATCGCCGCGCGAGACGTTGGTCTTACGCTTATCCCAGCTCACACGACGCCCAATCACGTCCGAAATCGGCACGCGATCGCGTATCTCGTCGAGAAAGGAATTGGAAAAGCGCATGTGAACCTCTTAACTGCGGTCCATATAAGCAGGTTCATCAGCACATGCCACGGCATTTGGCCAAAGGACGCGCTATTCACAGGGGCCCACAACCTTGGAAATTCTCTAGGGATGGGTGTTCAAAAATGCGTTACCACCCCTGCGACAGGGGGTGCGACACTGAAAGCCGCACCCGCGTTCTGCGTGTATGCGAGGCTAGCGTTCCAAACGCCCATTTCTTGCCAATCGTCAAAAATCGATGACAGAACAATAGCTTCGCAATTGCGCCAACGGTGACCGACTATCGCGACGCGACAGCCTACCACACCAATGACACACATAAGGCAGCCCCCGGCGCCAATCATTATTTTTTTGTAATTTGAATCACTTGCCGCGTCGCAATAACTTCAAGGCCGACACAGCGATCCCCGTGCGAGGCACCATCCCTACCCCCGGCGCCGCCTCGCAAGGGTGTCTTTGCAAGTAACCGGTGGCTTGGATCTCGGTCCTGCGTCGCCACCGGAAGCAAAGAGCAAGAAGGCAGGAGCACCCCCAGCTCCTGCCTTCTTTAATTTCACCCAGAAGTTTCAGGTTCGATATTTCCGCCTCCATCAGCGTCCTTTGAAGGCATTGACAGTTATCGCTCAATGCCTAATGAAAGCGACCTATCGGGATGGTCGAATGCCACATAAAGTTGAAGATTTTTTAGAGAGCGACGCCTTCTTCGTGGCCGTGCTGCATTGCGCCCGCGAAATGCTGACAATCTATCGCGAGAGTCCGCGCATCGCGTCGATCTTTGCCGCGCAACAGCGCTGGCTGATGGCGCATGCCGGCTTCGCCCTTCATTTCGGCTACCCGGGCGAACCGAAACTCGGCCTCTATTCAGGCCGCTTTATCGCCTTCGTCGTGGCCAACAAGATTGCAAGCCGAAACACCGCCGCAGCCTTCATCCAGGAAATGCTTGCCTACCGGTTCCTTCGTCCGGTCGACAGTAGAAGCGACAAGCGCACACGCCTGCTGGAGCCGACAGAAACCGCCCACGAACACTTTTTCAGATGGCTCGCCACTCATCTTTTCATTCTCGACAGTCTGGACGGCGGTAATCGGCTGGACCGGATCAACGCCGACCCGGCAGCCTTCTCCAGAATACAGCCGCTGATTTCCAAGGCGATCATCGATAGCGACGCCGTGCGTGACCCCGGCGCAACCTACAGTCTGTTCAACTGGGCTAATTCCGGCGGCCTGATCATGGACTACCTCATGAGCCGTATCGACAAGTTCGATCGCAGCTCGGAACGGGCTTACATCGGACCCCTGCCGCTCAAGGAAATCCGTAACCAGTTCATGATCTCCAACACCCACCTGAAACGCCTGCTGACGCAGGCGTCCGAAATGGGAAGCATCGGCTGGACCCAGCCGCCCTATAAGGGCGACACCTGGATATCGCATGCCTTTGTCATGGAATATTGGGGATATCAGGCGGCAAAATTCGCCGTTATCGACGCCGCCGCGGAGGCGGTGCTGGGGCCCGCCGCCAGAAAGACGGCGAGCCTGCGCTGATCAGTTCAGCTGTTCCTTGACGGCTCCGGAGGCCTTGGAGAAATCCATCTGGCCGGCATAGCGTTCCTTCAGAACGGCCATCACCTTGCCCATGTCCTTCGGGCCGGCGGCGCCGATCTCGGCGATGATCGCCGCAATGTTGCCGCGCACTTCCGCGTCGGAAAGCTGCTTCGGCAGGAAATCCTGCAGCACGGTGATTTCGGCACGCTCCTTGGCTGCCAGTTCCGGACGTGCATTTTCTTCGTAGATCTTCGCCGATTCGTCGCGCTGCTTCACCATCTTGGCGAGGATCTGCAGAATCTCGTCGTCACTGGCGGCCTCCTTGCCGGCGCCGCGATTGGCGATATCCCGGTCCTTGATCGCGGCCTGAATCAGGCGAACGGTCGAAAGCCGCTCGGCGTTCTTGGACTTCATGGCATCCTTGAGGGCGGCGGCGAGTTGATCGCGCAACATCATAATCACTCCTGTTTGAATGCCGCTTCATAAACCACGCGAATGCATGGGATCAAATAAATTGCGGAAAATGCCAGGAGAAAGCGCGAGAAAAACCGGCAGAACGTGCGGTACAAAGATTGACCTTGCGCAATAGCGTGGGTATTTACCGCCACCTGCACCAAAAATTCGTGATCAGGCCTGAGAGCGCGTGCCTTGCCGCGCGCAAATGCTTGCGAACCAAATGGCCGGCCAACGTTACCCAAGGACGTGTGGCTGCCGGAAACGGGATGAAGATGACCGCGACAGCACCCTGGACAACCGAAAAGCCGACTGCCCTGCTCGTTCTTGCAGACGGAACCGTCATTGAAGGCAAGGGCATCGGTGCGACCGGCAAGGTCCAGGCCGAGGTGGTCTTCAACACTGCGCTGACTGGATACGAAGAGATCCTGACGGACCCCTCCTATCTCGGCCAGATCGTCACCTTCACCTTCCCGCATATCGGCAACATCGGCACCAACGACGAAGACATCGAAGACCTGACGCCGGCAGCACGCCATGGCGCGGTCGGCGTCATTTTCAAAGCCGACATCACCGATCCGTCCAACTATCGCGCCGTCAAGCACCTCGATGCCTGGTTGAAGGCTCGCGGCATCATCGGCCTTTGCGGCATCGACACGCGCGCGCTGACCGCCTGGATCCGTGAAAACGGCTCGCCGAACGCCGTCATCGCCCACGATCCGAACGGTGTCTTCGACGTCGAGACGCTGAAGGCGGAAGCCAGGGCCTGGAGCGGCCTCGAAGGCCTCGACCTCGCCAAGGTCGCTTCGTCAGGCCAATCCTCGCAGTGGGCTCAGACCCCCTGGATCTGGAATGAAGGCTACGGCGAGCTTGCGCCCGAAAATGCCAAGTACCACGTCGTTTGTCTGGACTACGGCGTGAAGCGCAACATTCTGCGCCTGTTTGCCGGCCTCGATTGCAAGGTCACAGTGTTGCCGGCTACGACGAGCGCCGAGGACGTGCTTGCGATGCAGCCCGACGGCATCTTCCTGTCGAACGGCCCGGGTGACCCGGCCGCAACAGGTGAATACGCCGTTCCGGTCATCCAGAAGCTGATCAAGACCGACATCCCGGTCTTCGGCATCTGCCTCGGTCACCAGATGCTCGGCCTCGCGCTCGGCGCCAAGACCGAGAAGATGCACCAGGGCCATCACGGCGCCAACCATCCGGTGAAGGACCACACCACCGGCAAGGTCGAGATCGTCTCGATGAACCATGGCTTCGCGGTCGACACGAAGTCTCTGCCGGATGGCGTTGAAGAGACTCACGTTTCCCTGTTCGACGGCACCAATTGCGGCCTGCGGGTATCGGGCAAGCCGATCTTCTCGGTGCAGCATCACCCGGAAGCCTCCCCCGGTCCGCAGGACAGCCACTACCTCTTCCGCCGCTTCGTCAATCTGGTGCGCGCAAAGAAGGGCGAGGAAGCCCTCGCCGAACGCTGAGACGCAATCATTTCATCGTTTCGAAAGCCCGCCTCTGAGCGGGCTTTTTGTTTTTGCAGCTGTTGCGCGTAACGACGGCCGCCGCCACGCGATATCCGTTTGAATAGTGTCGAAAGTGCTGATTTACTGAGCATCGGTCAGGGAGGCAGCCAGCCATGAGATGCTTGGTTCTAGCAGTTGCGTGCTTGCTCCCGACGGTATCTCTTGCCGCCGGGCCCGTGAAGGTCGATGCAAAGGATTACAGCTGCGCACAGCTCGCGCAGATTATCCGGCAATCCAAGAAGGTCTATGTCCGCCTCGGCTTCGGGGGCCGCAACTTTCGCTATCCGCCGGCCCAATGCGGTCCCGGGGACAAGCTGAGTACTGCCAGTCTGCGTGACCGTACCGGCAAGCAGTGCCTGCTGGACTACGCCTGCGTCAATGATCCGATGTCGATGTATAATTACTAGCCATTGTGCTGGTCCAGGCTGGCAGGACGCGCTCGTCGGGCGCCCTCGTCATCCATTCGTTTGGCTTGAGAATGCCCGCTCTAGAGCCCAGCCTCTAACTCAAATGTGGAATCCAGATAGATATTGATACGGTATTCCTTGTGGCATCGGCTTTTTGGGCGGTGAATCTTGCCGGGAATATCTCCGCGAAACTTTCTTCGCATCTCGGATCGAGCCAGACGAGGTTAAAGCAATGATTTCCAAGCGAGCGGCCATCGAAGCCGATAAGTCCTTTCTTATCTGGCTTGAAGAGACTTGCATGCGTGAATACGCCGTTGCGCTCTGGGGCGCGTGGTCGGAGGATTTGAGCGTGCGGAACTCTATTGTGGGCTGCCAGATCATCGCCGACGACGACTACGATGTCGGTTGTGTCACTGTTGAGAAGCACTTCGACCATCTATGGCGCGATGAATTATTCATCGCGCCAACATTTCAGCGACGGGGAATTGGTTCGAAAGTTCTACTGAGCCTTATATCGGACGCCGAAGAACTTGAACTTCCAGTACGCCTAAGCGTCCTGACCACCAATCCGGCCGTGGACTTTTACCTGCGACACGGATTCCGAGTTCATCAGGAAACGACAGAGAGACGATACCTTGTAAAGCAACCTTTCTCTTCATAGCACGCTGGCCCGGACCCGCTTATCTATTCACCGTTACGCCGATGGATTCGATGCCAAAGTCGCGGGAATTCTAACTTTGGCGTCGGAACTGCGCGCTGAACTTTCCCGTCGCAAAATCCACTCTCAAAAGTCAGAGTCTCGCGACAGACAATTTGCGACAGAAAGTATCCCAAATTTCAGTTAGGGCCTGGGCTTTCGAGCGAGCACCTTTGTTTCGACCTATTGACCTCAACTTAACTTGAGGAATTACATCCGCCTTTGTGACATCCAAAGCAACGGAGACAAGAATGAACGGAGCGTTTTACCGGATCGACAAGTTTGCTGTTCCGGAGGCTGCGCGCGAGGAATTCCTGATGAACGTCTTGAAAACGCACGAAGTCCTGCAGGCACAGGAGGGCTTCATCAGCCATCAGGTTCTGGAACAGGTGTCGGGCCCGGGCGAATTCAACTTCGTGACGATCGCCCAATGGGAAAGCGCTGAGGTAGTCGACCGGGTGAAGGCCGTGGTGCAGGCTGCCCATCGCGCCCGAAACTTCGACCCGCAGGCGCTGTTTCAACGGCTCGGCATTCGCGCCGACATTGCCAACTACAAGCCGATCGCAGCTTGATCCCGAATGGCCGGCTAGACGCCGGCCATGTTCTTTTCGCGGCGGAGAAGCAGATAGAAGCGTCCGCAAAGCATCACGGCTGCCGCCGCAAGCCCGACCAGGAATCCGAACCAGATGCCGATGCCGCCGAAGCCAAGCGGGAACGCAAAGGCCCAGGCGAGGAAGAAGCCGATCGGCCAATAGGCAATCAGCGCCAGGATCATCGGCACACGCGCATCCTTCAGACCGCGCAGCAGGCCATTGGCGATCGCCTGCAGGCCATCGACCAACTGGAAGAGCCCTGCCACAACGATCAACGGCCCGGCATAGGCAAGCACCTGTGGCGCCTCCGGCAACTTCGTATCAAGGAACCAGCTTCCCAGGAACTCAGGCGCAACGGCAAACAGGATGCCACCGACACCCGCGATCAGGCAGGCGATGACGACGACTGCGATCGAGGCCCGAACAATCGCCGTGTAATCGCCCTGCCCGTGCGCCACGCCGACACGAACGGTTGCCGCCTGCGACAAGCCGAGCGGGATCATGAACGCGATCGAGGCCCATTGCAGAGCAATACCGTGGGCCGCAAGCTCGATCGTCCCGATATGGCCCATCAGCAACGAGGCAACCGTGAAGAGGCTCACTTCGGCCAGGATCGTGACGCTGATTGGCAGACCGAGACGCACGACCTCCCAGAATGCCTTCCAGTCGGGACGCCAGAACCGCACGAAGATCTCGTAGCGGCGCGTGTCCGCCCTGCTCTGCACGTAGCCGAGGATGAACAGGAAGCCGGCAGTCTGTACGACCACTGAAACGATCGCCGCACCTTCCAGCCCCATCGCCGGAAAACCGAAATGCCCAAGCACCAGCGCATAGGCGAAGAAGGCATTCAGCACGAGCATCGTGATCGTCACATTGAGAATGACGGCGGCGCGACCGATCGCACTGACCAGCGCGCGCATGACGTTGTAGAGCAGGCCAGGCAACACGCCGAATTGACCGATCAGGATGTAGCCATGCGCCAGCGCCGCCACCTCGGGCTTCTGCCCGGCGGCAAGCAGGATCCGCTCGGAATTGAAGAATGCCGGCAGCATGATCACCCAATAGGCGAGCACGACCCAGAGCCCCATGCGCAGCGACCGGCGTACGCTGACGACATCGCCTCTGCCGTAGGCCTGCGCGACCATCGGTATGACGGCGATCGCAAACCCCGAGCCGAAGACGAGTATCGTGAACAGGAACTGCGCCGAGAGCACCATGGCGGCAAGATTTTCGGCGCCGAGGCGCCCCACGATCATCACGTCGGTCGTGTTGATGCCGAGTTGGGCAAGCTGTGCGCCGATCAGCGGGATGCCGAGCGCCAGCGTGGCGCAAAAATGCGCAGCCCAATGGTTATCGGTTTTCGGCGCAAGCTTGCGCGCGTCGATCGGCGTGTCCATGACACCAGTCCTGTGATTGAATCGCTGATTGGCCGCAAATTGCGGCAACGTAATCAGGAGGGCTTAGATCAAAGCCCGGCAAAGAACTACTCAAAACTATGCAAATGATGAAAAATTCATCATCGCATCACAAATCCTGATAGCTCATTCTGCCGGCTGCTCTACCACCTTAGCCGTCTTGACGGTACGGACCTTGGCGAGAAACGCGATCGCTGCAATCAGGATGATAATGGCCGCCAGCAGATACGGCGCACCTGCAAAGCGCACCGGCGCTTCTGGCCCCGTAAAGTAGCCGAACATCTGCGTAAAGATGAGTGGCCCGACGATCGTGGTGATGCTGCTGAGGCTTGTGAGTGCCCCTTGCAACTCGCCTTGGGCTGACGGCGGCACCTTGCCGGCCGCAATGCTTCGCAGCGGCGGGTCGGCAACGTTTTCCATGACGGTCAGCACGATCACCGCGTAGACCATCCAGCCCTCCCAGGCAAAGGCGTAACCTGTCAGCCCGACGACGGAAAAAGAAAGACCAAGGACTGCTGTCTTCCACTCACCGAGCACCGGCACGATTTTCGGCAGGACGACACCCATGACGAAGGCAGCGCCAATACCATAGATACCTAGCGACAGCCCGATCTGCCCCTCGCTCCAGCCATAGCGATAGGTCGACACGAAGGACCAGACAGCGGGATAGACGGCATGCGCCAGCCAAAAAAGGAACATGACCGCGCAGATCGGCCCAATGCCGGCGTAGTTTCGCATCTGCTTCAGAGTGCCCAACGGATTGGCACGCTTCCATTCAAACGTCCGGCGATGCTTTGCCTCCAACGTCTCGGGAAGCATGAAGTAGGCGGCAACGAAATTCGCAAACGACAGAGCCGCAGCCCCAAGGAATGGCACGCGGGGACCGAACTCGCCGAGGAAGCCGCCGATGACGGGACCGATCGTGAAACCGACGCCGAACGCAATGCCGATCAAGCCGAAGTTCTTCGCCCGATTATCATCATTGCTGATATCGGCGATGTAGGCGGAACAGGTCGCAAAGCTGCCGCCACTGAACCCGGCAAGGGCGCGACCGATGAAGAGCATCCAAAAGCTCGTCGCCACCGCGCAGATGAAGTTGTCGATCGCAAACGTCAGCACTGACAGAAGCAGAATCGGTCGCCGCCCGAAGCGGTCGCTGAGATTGCCGAGGAATGGCGCAAACAGGAATTGCATGACCGCGTAGACGACGAGCAGCCACCCACCGTCGAGTGCCGCCTCGCTCACGGATCCCCCGGTCAATTGTTCGAGGTAGGCCGGCAACACAGGCATGATGATCGCGATCCCGATCACGTCGAGAAACAGGATCATGAAGACGAGGAAAAGGCCACGGCGAACGAATTTCGGATCGAGCATCAAACATCTCTACAGCAGGTTGTTTTCTGAAAAGACGATCTCGTCGCCGGTCATGTTACATAGCTCACGCATTTCAGGAAACAATCCGTGAACATTTCAAATCTTTTGATAGGCTCACGACTTATGTTGATCGAGAAGCGGAACAAACGGCGATCTTAGCCTCTTTCCGCTGCTCGCCTTTGACGAAGTCGACGAAGGCCCGAAGTGCGGGCGGCATGTGCCTGCGGCTCGCATAGTAAAGAAAGGGGCCGGAGAATTCCGTCACCCATTCCTCGAGGATCGGCACCAGCGCTCCCGTCTCCATGGCAGGCGTCAGGGCCTCCTCGAAGGTCCGGATGACGCCGAGTCCTGCGACTGCGGCCGAAACTTGCATGTCGATCGCGTTGGCAATGATCGGCCCCTTCGGCGTAATCATCAGCGTCTCGTCGCCCCGCTCGAACTCAAAGGGCAACGCAGCACCGCTGTGGAAGCGATGCCGGACGCAATCATGCTCGAGCAGGTCGCGCGGGTGACGCGGAACACCGCGCCGCTTCAGGTAATAAGGCGCGGCCGCCGTGACATATCGTTGCCTGCGAGGTCCGATTGGCACTGCAATCATGTCGCGCTCCAACCGCTCGTCATAGCGGATACCGGCATCGTAACCGGCCGCCAGCACGTCAACGAATGTATCCTCGCCGATGATATCGAGCGAGATTTGCGGATAGCGCCTGAGGAAACGGTTGGCGAGATCGGGCAGAAAAAACCGCGCTGCAATTGTCGGCACATTGAGGCGAAGTGTCCCGCTCGGACTATCGCGAAAACTATCGAGTTGCTGCAGGGCCAGGGAGATCTCGCAAAGGGCAGGTGTAAGACGCTCCAGCAGCCGCTCGCCCGCTTCCGTCGGCGTAACACTGCGGGTCGTCCGGTTGAGCAGGCGAACGCCGACCCGCTTCTCCAGCTGCCGCAGCGAGTCGCTGAGCGAAGAAGCCGAGACACCGCGCTTGAGGGCAGCGGCGCGAAAGCTGCGCTCCCTTGCAATGGCCGTGAAGGCATCCAAATCATTGAGGGGAAGATCTTCCATTGTGCATTTTTCCGTACAGGCCGTTCGCATCGATACGGATTATCGCACGACGCCAGGCGCGGTAAAACCACTCCCAACGATCAACACCGACACGACGAAGGAGACCGAAATGGAAAAGCATCGTTTGGGAAAAACCGGGCCCATGGTGTCGGCCATCGGCCTGGGCTGCATGGGGATGTCCGGCATGTACGGGCCATCCGACCGTGGTGAAAGCATTGCGACGATTCACGCCGCCCTCGACGTCGGCATCAATCTGCTCGATACCGGCGATTTCTATGGCATGGGCCACAACGAAATGCTGATCGGCGAGGCGCTGAAGGGCCGCAAGCGGGACGACGTCGTCATCAGCGTCAAATTCGGCGCCCTGCGCGATCCAGCCGGCAACTGGAGCGGTTACGATTCCCGACCGGCGGCAATCAAGAACTTCCTTGCCTATACGCTAAAACGCCTCGACGTCGACTACATCGATGTCTACCGCCCTGCCCGGCTCGATCCCAGCGTTCCAATCGAGGAAACGGTGGGCACGATCGGCGACATGATCAAGGCAGGATATGTAAGGCATATCGGTTTGTCGGAAGTCGGCGCGGAGACCATTCGTCGCGCCGCCAACACCTATTCGATCTGCGACCTGCAGATCGAATACTCGCTGATCTCACGCGGCATCGAGGAGCAGATCCTGCCGACCTGCCGCGAGCTCGGCATCTCCATCACCGCCTACGGCGTTCTCTCTCGCGGCCTGATCAGCGGGCATTGGCAAAAGGGGCAAGGACGCGGCGCAGGCGATTTCCGCGGCATGAGCCCGCGGTTTCAGGACGGCAATGTCGATCAGAACCTCGCGCTCGTCGAGGAACTGCGCAAGATCGCGGACGCAAAGCGGGTTTCTGTCGCTCAGATCGCCATAGCCTGGGTGGCCGCTCAAGGGCAGGATATCGTGCCTCTCGTCGGTGCGCGCAGACGCGACCGGCTGACCGAAGCACTCGGTTCGCGCGGCGTGCAATTGTCGGCCGAGGACATGACTACTATCGAAAGAGCCGTACCGAAGGATGCCGCAGCCGGTGCCCGCTATCCCGACGCACAGCTCAAGCACATGGACAGCGAGAAGTGATGATGGCCAGCCTCTCCGCACGGAGAGGCTGCTTCAGATCACACAGGCCCTGACAGCGTATCGCAGGCGGTCAGCTGCCCGCTGTCGAAGCCGCGCTTGAACCACCGCGCCCGCTGCTCCGAGGTACCGTGGTTGAAACTCTCAGGCACCACGTAGCCCTGACTGCGCTTCTGCAGCGTGTCATCGCCAATTTGCTGGGCTGCGTTCAACGCCTCCTCAAGATCGCCGGCTTCGAGAATGCCCTTCTGATCAGTGAACTTACCCCAGATGCCGGCAAGACAATCAGCCTGCAGTTCGACGCGAACGGACATCTTGTTAGCCTCCGCCTCGCTCATCCGCTGACGTGCCTGGTTGAATTTCGGCAGGATGCCCAGCAGGTTCTGAACGTGATGGCCGACTTCATGCGCAACGACGTAGGCTTCGGCGAAATCGCCGGAGGCGCCGAATTGGCGGCTGAGCTGGCTGAAGAAGGCCGTGTCGAGATAGACCTTGTGGTCGCTCGGGCAGTAGAAGGGACCGGTCGCCGCCGAGGCAAAGCCGCAGGCAGACTGCGTCTGCCCGGAAAAGAGGACGAGGCGAGGCTCTTCGTACTGACGGCCCATGGACTGGAAGATCCCGTTCCAGGTGTCCTCAGTCTCGGCAAGCACGGTGCGAACGAATGCAGTCATTTCGTCGTTGGCGGGTGTCTGGCCTCCCGATTCGTTCTGCTCGTAGCCCGGTCCGCCGGTGGTCATGCCGCCGTCAAGGACCTGCAGCAGGTCGATGCCCATGGCCTTGAAGATAAGGTAGATGACGACGAGGAAGATGATCGTGCCGATGCTCAAGCCACCGCCACGCCGGCCCATGCCGCCACCGGATGGAAAACTGAAGCCTCCACCTCTGCCCAATCCGCCCATGGAAGGATCGCCACGACGATCCTCGATGTTGTCGGACTGACGCCGGCCTTTCCATTCCATGACTGCTCCCTCGAGCTAAACCTTCGGTCGTTACAGGGTAATGTATATATCCCGGCAATCAGGAAATTCCAGTTACCCGAGGGAGCTGTTGTTGGCAGAGAACGATCGAACAATCTGGCCCGAGGTTCGGTTCTGCTCAGTCCATTAGGCGGTTGCGGCGCTAACCTGTCGAGTGTCCGAGACCGATCTCGATTCGCGATCCATCAGCGTCTTGAGAGCAAAATGGCCTGACCCAACGATAAGCAGCGACGCATAGCCATCAATCGCGTAGTGCCAACCGAGATAAACGGAGCTTGCTATCACAAATGCCGTGTAACCAAAGGCGATGATCCCCAGCCTGCGCGAGACCTCTGCAGCGAAAAAAGCATTCAGGGCGATCAGCCCAACATGTACGCTCGGGAACGCCGAGATGCCCGAGCCGAGTCCAGACGATCCGTGCTCGTGAAGCGACCATAGGTAATGCTGAAACATGCTCGCTGTCGTGGGACCATCAGGCGATGCCAGGAAGTTCGCCAGTTCTGCAAAGCGCTGGCTGTCGCCGGTTGCTGCGCTGTAGAAGACCGGCCCAGCGGATATGAAGATTCCGGCAAAGATGTTTCCACAGACCACCCAAACAAACATGAACATGCAGACATAGCGGACGCGCACCGACCTAGCCCGCGGCGAGGTTGCCACGTAGAAAAGCGCTCCGAAGCAAACCACGAACCACAATACGCTGTAATTCCAGTCCACAATCTTGACGATCGCAGCGTGCCCGGCAATCGACGGCGGGATTTTCCACGGATCCGGGCCAAACGACAGCAGTGCATCGATCTTTGCGAGTCCCTCATCGTAGAGAAAGCCGCCTCGAATGATCGGCAACAGATTCTTAATTGACGTGAACGTGCCCTGAAAGACCATAAGCGCCATCAGCAGCAACATGCCGGAAAGAAGATGAGCCAACCTGTGGGGCGAGAATGTCCTTCGCGCAGCGAGCGACCGTTTCCCTTCAAAACGAAGCAAAATCCACGCGTAGTCAAAGATCGCGGCCATAAGTGGCATCAGAAACAGGAAAAGATAGGTCCATTGGTCGAAGTATAGCGCGTAGGACGCTATCTCGGCGTGACCATATGTGGCCAACAACACGACACCGATTGCGAAATAGGCTGCAACCGCCAAATAGAGCCAGCAGTCCGCTCCGACCCGAGCGCAAACATGCGACAGCAACTCGAAAGACCAACCTCTGAGATTTGTAAGTTTTTTGTCGCGATTAGCCATTGTTGATTCAAGACGCCCCGCAAGCAATCCGCCCTCCGGTATGCGATGACAAATAGAAAGCACCCTAATTATTAATTTTTACGAACCAGCGCAGTTAAAAACACGAGCCAGAACGAATATTTTCTTCGTGCAAGGCAACGAGCACTTCCAAAGCCGGGCTCCTTGACGAAGGACCGGCGATCGGGCCTCTTTGCGCAAGGAAGTCTGAGAGGAGACAGGCGATGAAAGCAGTGCGGCTCGAAAGGCCCGGAAAGCTGGCCTTGCGTGAGATGGAGCGGCCAGAACCAGCTCACGGTGAATTGCTTGTTCGCGTGGAGGCCTGCGGTATTTGCGGCACCGATCGCCATCTGTTCCTCGGAGAGTTTCCATCCAAGTCCCCGGTCACGCTCGGCCACGAGTTCGCCGGGATCATCGAAAAGGTAGGTGACGGTGTCAGCGGCTTTCGCGAAGGCATGCGTGTCACCGGCGATCCGAATATTGTCTGCGGTCGCTGCCCCGAATGCCAGCGCGGCCGTGTCAATCTCTGCCATAACCTGCAGGCGATCGGCATCCATCGCGACGGCGGCTTTGCAGAGTATGTCTGCATCCCGCAGCAGCAGGCCTTCGAGCTGCCCGACACGCTGCCTCCCCTCTACGGCGCCTTTTGCGAGCCGCTTGCCTGCTGCATCCACGGAGTCGACCTGGCCGAAATTCGCACCGGCTCTTCCGTCATCGTGCTCGGTGGCGGCGTGATCGGTTTGCTCGTCGTCCAGCTGGCCCGGCTCGCGGGAGCGACCAACGTCGTCCTCGCGACTCGCAGCGAGGAGAAGCGCGTGCTCGCCGAGAAGCTCGGCGCGACCGCCAGCGCGGACCCCTCGATTGGGGACATCGTCGCACAGCTGACGGCGGCAAACGGCTTGCTGCCCGGCGGCGGCGACGTCGTGATCGAATGCGCTGGCGTTGCCGAGACGATCGAGCAAGCGCCGGGCCTCGCGCGTCGCGGTGGCACGGTCATCATCCTCGGGGTCATGCCGCAGGGTGTGAAAGTCGAGATCGAACCGTTCGATCTCCTCTTTCGAGAGATCAAGCTTACAAGCTCGTTTATCAATCCGTTCACGCACCGGCGAGCCGCCGATCTCATCGCGTCAGGAACCATCAAGGTCGAGCCGCTGATCTCCCGTCGAATCGGCCTCGAGGCGGCAGTCGAAGCCATCTCCAACCCCGCCCGCAGGGGCGAGATCAGGGCGCTTGTCGTACCGGGTATCGACTAGGCTCTCGCAAGCTCTGCCAATTCCTGTCGATTCCGCAATTTATGGGGTTCCGTTTACAAATACATTTGCCTATAAGCCGCTTCTAGCCTGAAAAGACCATCACATGCGCGACCCGGCCGGTGCCTCCCACCCTGGCCGGCTTTCTGCGCAGCTAGGAAACGGAAAAAAGCCCATGCCGAAGCGCCAAGATATCAAATCGATCCTCATCATCGGCGCGGGACCGATCGTCATTGGCCAGGCTTGTGAATTCGACTACTCCGGCACCCAGGCCTGCAAGGCGCTGAAAGAGGAAGGCTACCGCGTCATCCTCGTCAACTCCAACCCGGCAACGATCATGACCGACCCGGGTCTTGCCGACGCCACCTATGTCGAGCCGATCACTCCTGAGGTCGTCGCCAAGATCATCGCCAAGGAACGGCCCGATGCGCTGCTGCCGACCATGGGTGGGCAGACGGCACTTAACACCGCCTTGTCGCTGAAACGCATGGGCGTTCTCGATCGATACAATGTCGAGATGATTGGCGCGAAGCCCGCCGCCATTGACAAGGCAGAGGATCGCGCCCTCTTCCGCGAGGCGATGGCAAAGATCGGCCTCGAAACCCCGCGCTCGATGCTGGCAAACGCCACCGACATCAAGGACGCCGACCGCAAGACCCATGAAGCCGAGCGCGCCAAGCTGCGCGAGAGCCTCTCAGGCGCCGAGCTCGACAGGGCGCTCGACGAGCTGGAAAACCACTGGAACCTCGGAGAGAGCGACCGCAAGCAGCGCTACATGGCACACGCCATGGCAATCGGCGCACAGGCGCTTGATCACGTTGGCCTGCCGGCTATCATCCGCCCGTCCTTCACGCTCGGCGGCACCGGCGGCGGCATTGCCTACAACCGCTCGGAATTCTTCGAGATCGTCAACAGCGGCCTCGACGCCTCGCCGACCACCGAAGTTCTGATCGAAGAGTCGGTGCTTGGTTGGAAAGAGTACGAGATGGAAGTCGTCCGCGACAAGGCGGACAACTGCATCATCATCTGCTCGATCGAGAACATCGACCCGATGGGCGTCCATACGGGCGACTCGATCACCGTTGCGCCTGCGCTAACGCTGACCGACAAGGAATACCAGATCATGCGTAACGCCTCGATCGCGGTGCTGCGCGAGATCGGCGTCGAAACCGGCGGCTCGAACGTGCAGTTCGCCGTCAACCCAGCGGATGGCCGCCTCGTCGTCATCGAAATGAACCCCCGCGTTTCGCGCTCGTCCGCCCTCGCCTCGAAGGCCACCGGCTTTCCCATCGCCAAGGTCGCCGCCAAGCTCGCCATCGGCTACACGCTGGACGAACTGGAAAACGACATCACCGGCGGCGCAACGCCAGCGTCGTTCGAGCCGTCGATCGACTATGTCGTCACCAAGATCCCGCGCTTTGCCTTCGAGAAGTTCCCTGGCGCCTCGCCGGTGCTCACCACCGCGATGAAGTCTGTCGGCGAAGTCATGGCAATCGGCCGCACCTTCGCCGAATCGCTGCAGAAGGCACTTCGCGGTCTGGAAACCGGCCTCACCGGTCTCGACGAGATCGAAATTCCGGATGTTGAGGAAGGCGAATCCAGCCAGAACGCAATCCGAGCCGCAATCGGCACGCCGACACCCGACCGTCTGCGCATGGTCGCCCAGGCGCTTCGCACCGGCATGAGCCCGGAAGAGGTACACGAAGGCTCCAAGATCGACCCGTGGTTCATCGCCCAGTTCAAGTCGATCGTCGACATGGAAGCCCGCATCCGCGAACATGGTCTTCCGACCGACGCCGCGAACCTGCGCATGCTGAAAGCCATGGGCTTCTCCGACGCCCGCCTCGCCACGTTGACGGGCAAGCGCCCGAAGGAAATCGCCGAGCTCCGCAACAGCCTGAACGTCCGTCCGGTCTTCAAGCGCATCGACACCTGCGCTGCCGAGTTCGCCTCGCCAACCGCCTACATGTACTCGACCTACGAAACGCCCTTCGTCGGCGCGCTGCGCTCCGAAGCCCAGGTTTCCGACCGCAAGAAGGTCGTCATCCTCGGTGGCGGTCCGAACCGTATCGGTCAGGGCATCGAGTTCGACTATTGCTGCTGCCATGCCGCCTTCGCGCTGAAGGATGCCGGTTATGAAGCGATCATGATCAACTGCAACCCGGAAACGGTCTCAACAGACTACGACACTTCAGACCGGCTCTATTTTGAGCCGCTAACGGCCGAAGACGTGATCGAGATCCTGCGCGCCGAGCAGGAAAAGGGCGAAGTCGTCGGCGTCATCGTCCAGTTCGGCGGCCAGACGCCGCTGAAGCTTGCCGAAGCGCTCGAGAAGAATGGCATCCCGATCCTCGGCACCGCACCTGATATGATCGACCTCGCCGAAGACCGCGACCGCTTCCAGAAGCTTCTGATGAAGCTCGATCTCAACCAGCCGAACAACGGCATCGCTTACTCGGTCGAGCAAGCCCGCCTTGTCGCCGCCGAAATCGGCTTCCCGCTAGTCGTGCGTCCGTCCTACGTTCTGGGCGGTCGCGCCATGCAGATCATCCACGCCGAAAGCCAGTTGCAGACCTATCTGCTGGACACGGTTCCGGAACTCGTGCCTGAAGACATCAAGCAGCGCTATCCGAACGACAAGACGGGCCAGATCAACACGCTGCTCGGCAAGAACCCGCTGCTTTTCGACAGCTACCTGACCAACGCCATCGAAGTCGACGTCGACTGCCTCTGCGACGGCGATGACGTCTATGTCGCCGGCATCATGGAGCATATCGAGGAAGCTGGCATTCACTCCGGTGACAGCGCCTGCTCGCTGCCACCGCGGTCGCTCTCAAAGGAGCTGATCGACGAGCTGGAGCGTCAGGCGAAGGCCATGGCCAAGGCCCTGAACGTCGGCGGTCTGATGAACGTACAGTTCGCCATCAAGGACGGCACCGTCTATGTGCTCGAAGTGAACCCGCGCGCATCGCGAACCGTGCCCTTCGTCGCAAAGACGATTGGGGCTCCGATTGCCAAAATCGCCGCGCGCGTCATGGCAGGCGAGAAGCTGGACGCCACTTTTGCCGCCTACGGCGAAAAGCCGGATCCGCGCGCGCTCAAGCATATTGCCGTCAAGGAAGCCGTCTTCCCGTTTGCGCGCTTCCCGGGCGTCGATACCCTGCTCGGCCCGGAAATGCGTTCGACCGGTGAAGTCATCGGCCTCGACACCGATTTTGCGCTAGCCTTCGCCAAGTCGCAGCTCGGGGCGGGCGTTGAGCTGCCGCGTGAAGGCACCGTCTTTGTTTCCGTCCGCGATGCGGACAAGGCAGGCGTTCTGCCTGCGATCCGCGTTCTCGTCGGCGAAGGCTTCAAGGTGCTGGCGACCGGCGGCACGCAGCGTTTCCTGGCCGAAAACGGGATCACCGCGACGAAGGTCAACAAGGTTCTGGAAGGTCGCCCGCATATCGAGGACGCCATCCGCAACCGCCAGGTCCAACTGGTGATCAACACCACCGACGGCAACAAGGCGATCTCGGACTCTAAGTCGCTGCGTCGT
Source organism: Rhizobium sp. R693 (assembly GCF_002211315.1). Classification (NCBI taxonomy): domain Bacteria; kingdom Pseudomonadati; phylum Pseudomonadota; class Alphaproteobacteria; order Hyphomicrobiales; family Rhizobiaceae; genus Rhizobium; species Rhizobium sp. R693. The sequence goes on from NZ_LOKY01000002.1 coordinate 48,295, forward strand.
GCAACGCTGATGCAGAAGGTCCCCTACTACACCACCATGGCCGGCGCTGAGGCAGCCGCCCAGGCGATCAAGGCACTACGAGCCGGCAACCTCGAAGTTCGTCCGCTGCAGAGCTACTTCTGATAAATAAGGCCGGCGCGCCATCAGCGCCGGCTGCCGGCGCGCCATCAGCGCCGGCCTTTCTTCTTGCGGCGTCGAAATCGTTAGATTCGCGCCCTCGCATCCTGCGCGTCCGCCTTGACGTTCCAGGCATCCTGAAAGGCCGGTCGCGGCCGATCCTGCAAAATGAGCTTACCCCCTTCTTCACGCCGCGTCGGAATGGCGTGGCGATCGATCGCACCTTCCAGCGTCATGGCAAGGTCGCGGGCAAAAACCCGATTGCCGATGTGCCATGAGTGGGTCCATGAACCAATCTGCGGCTGCGAAGCTGGATCGACCGTCTTGAAATATTCACCGCAATTGACATCCACCGCCTTGGCGTTGACGGACGCCGGCAGTCCGACACGACCGACGCGGGGCGCGACACCGAGCCTCTTCGCGTTGGAAACGGCAAGCACGGAATCAAAGGGGTTGGAATAGTTGGTGAGCCGCATGATCCGGCGGAACATCGGCTGGTTCCAATCGCTCGCAAGCGATAGGCTGTCGGTAGAGACATCGCCACCAATAAACGCCACCTGGCCGATGCGCCAGTCTGCCTTGAAAAGATCGCCCTGTTTGTCCGATTGTGCAAAGGCGTCCATGATCACATAGCAGCCGGTGGAATGACCAAGCAGATGCACATTGGTTTCGCAGCCTGTCTGCTGGCTCTGCTTCAGGAGACGAATACCCTTGGCCACAAGCTCGCTTGCGACAGCGGCGGCATCCGATCGGTCCTCCAGATAGTTCAGTGTCTGATTGTCGCTCGGCCAGTCGAAGGCCACGATCTCGCCATGCCAGCCTTCCGCGCGCATGTCGGCGCGAAGCTGCCTGATGCGTTTTAAAACCGTCGGAATGTCGTTGTTGTAGCCGTGCACGAAGATGAGCACATCGCCGCGCGGACCGATCGAGTTCGGGTTTTCGTCCCCATCCGCAAGCCCCTGCACCTCCGCGACCCAGTCCTTCGCGCTGGAGACTGCCTGGCGCGCATCGTAGCTGTCGAGCGCAGCAGGTACCTTCAGAAATTTAATCGGTCCAGGTTCGGCAATTAATGCATCGCCGGACCGCTTTCTGGCACTGATGATATAGTTGTCGCTCATCTTCCCCTCCTGCGCCAACCAGCCCATACCGCCTAGGACGATCGTATCAGCTTACAGATTCAACCCGAAGACGCCAACGCTCGACCGCAACCCGAGAGCGCAAACAATGCCGCGGCCCGTTGAGATCACCAGCCTTGGCTCCGCCTGCTGTAGCTGACAGCGGTAATGCTCTACATTCAGAACCTACCATCCTCTATTCACTATGGGTTTCAGTCCCCAAAAGTCAGATTGCCCGGGTTTACAGTCGCAAACAGCGCGCCTTCGAGTAGCGATACGAATTTTATGGAAATCAGCGGTGGCGATCTGCTATAAGGAGAAAAGTTAGGATTGTTGCACGGTTCCGAAGTTCCCCTTCGGGACCTGTTTTCTTTTGTGTCCGCGGCTAAGCGGATGCGGGGAGTGAAGGACAAAAAAATGGTTGATAAGGTACCGATGACGCAGGGTGGTTTCGTCAAGCTGCAGGAAGAACTGCGCTGGCGTCAGCAGGAGGAGCGTCCCCGGATCATCGAGGCGATCGCCGAAGCCCGCGCGCATGGTGACCTTTCGGAAAATGCCGAATACCATGCCGCCAAGGAAGCCCAAAGCCACAACGAAGGCCGGATCAGCGAGCTCGAAGACCTGACTGCGCGCGCCGAAGTCATCGACCTGTCGAAGATGTCCGGTGACAAGATCAAGTTCGGCGCCAGGGTGAAACTCGTCGACGAGGACACCGAAGAAGAAAAGACCTATCAGATCGTTGGCGATCAAGAAGCCGACGTTAAGGCCGGGCGAATTTCCATCTCGTCCCCGATCGCTCGTGCACTGATCGGCAAGGAAGTCGGCGACTCCATCGAAGTCAATGCGCCCGGCGGCTCCAAGGCCTACGAAGTCCTTTCCATTTCCTGGGGCTGATTGATCCGTGGACGGTCTCGGCCAACCGGCTATCGTCAACGTTAGTGACGTCGAGATTATTGCGCCGAACTTCAAAAAGCGGCTCTCCGGCGTCACCTCAACCATCATTCAGTTGATTCCGGTCCAGCGCGCACTCGGCGAGAAGATTGCCGCTCTTGGACCGGGCCTTCCGGCATCCCTGCCGCATATCCACTTTCGTGACTTGTTGAAGCTATGGCAGCCGCCGCGTGGCAAGCGCTTTCGCATATGGCACGCCCGTCGCAACATCGAGATGCTGCCTGCCATTCTGATGCGCGATATCCTGCGCATGCCGTTGAAGATCGTCTTCACGTCAGCCTCTCAGCGCCGCCACACCGGCTGGACCAAATGGCTGATCTCCAGAATGGATGCCGTCATCGCAACCAGCGGTAAGACGGCGAACTATCTGGAAGTCCCGAACACGGTCGTGCTGCACGGAATAGATACGACCCGCTTCTCGCCGGCTGATGACAAGGTAATTGCCAAACAGTTGCTTGGTCTCGATGCCACGAAGAAGATCGTCGGCTGCTTCGGCCGCGTGCGCCATCAGAAGGGCACGGATCTTTTTGTCGACGGCATGATCCGCCTGCTGCCAACCCGGCCGGATTGGATCGCCATTGTTGCCGGACGCGCAACAGCCCAGCACGCCGAGTTCGAGAAGGAACTGAAAGCGCGTGTCGCTACAGCCGGCCTGGTCGAGCGTATTCTTTTCGTCGGCGAACACACCAATATCAACGATTGGTACCGAACGCTCGACCTCTTCATTGCGCCGCAGCGCTGGGAAGGTTTTGGTCTGACGCCGCTCGAAGCGATGGCAACGGCCGTCCCTGTTGTCGCCACCGACGTCGGCGCATTCCCGGAACTGCTGGTAACGGGCGCCGACGAAACCGGCGTTATCGTCCCGCGCGACGATCTCGATGCAATGGTTCAAACCTCCGGTCTCTTCATGGACAACGAAAACCGCCGCCAGCAGGCCTCGGTTCGCGCGCGCGCCCACACAGCCGCTGCCTTCAGCATTGAAGGTGAAGCTCGAAAGCTCAGCGCGGTCTACCAGTCGCTTTGAGCGACAGCCTCAAGGTTTGCGCCTGAAAAGCTCAAGATAGGCGTTGGCAATCGCTTCTTCGGAGAACTGCTTCATCAGCGTTTCGCGCCCACCCGCGGCAACCTTTGCGGCGAGCACCGGATTGTCGATTAGCCTTTCGATGGCCTGCGAGAACCCATCAGTATTCCCGATATCAACGAGAAGCCCATTGTCGCCATCCCGCATGAACCAGGAAGGGCCTTCGGAGTGGCTGGAAACGACGGGCTTGCCCTGCGCCCAGGCCTCCAGAATGACATTGCCAAGCGGCTCGTGGTTTGACGGCATGACGAAGATATCGGCAGCCGCCACGAACGGTCGCGTGTCCTTCTGCCAGCCGAGAAAACGCACCCTGTCCGTCACGCCAAGATCCGCCGCAACCTTCTTGACGTTCTCCAGTTCCTCGCCTTCGCCCGCCAGCCACAAATAGACGCCCGGAAGCTTCGCAACCGCCGCCGTCAGCAGCGCGAACTCCTTGCGCGGCACGAAACGGCCCATTGACATCACGACGGGCGCATCCGCTGGCGTGTCGAACGTCGCACGATCGACCGGGGGCACTTGCCCAGTGCTCGTGAAGTTCGAGATCACCTCGACTCCCCTCGTCCAGCCCAGCTCGCGCACATGTTCGGCAATGCCAGGCGTGTTGCAGACGAGAATGTCGGAGTTTTTGAAATAGCTGAGATTGGTCGGATAATCCCCCAGCCTGGAGATCTTGATGCATCCCTTGTGGTCAGGCATCAGTTCGCTCGCGCGAGGTGCCCAGGCCATGATCGCATCTGGCCGAACCCGTCGGGCCTCACGAGCAACTCTCAGCGGCAGGAGAATCCGATCCAGCGACAGGTTGCGGAAGTTGCTTTCATAAATCCCGACTGAAGCCGGTAGATCCTTGCGCCAGATCCGATCGGGCCGGATGACCGCGCTCTGCTCGACACCGCGCAGGGCCAAAGCGTTGACAAGATGCACGAAGAACCGCTCGGCTCCGCCATCCTTGCCAAAGTGGAAATGCATCACCCTCACGGTTCGCTCTTCCCGGTTTCGAACAAACGGATGTAAGCCTGCGTGATCGCTTCCTCGGAGAAACGGTTCGCAAGGGTGTCTTGGCCGCCTTTGATCAACGAGGTGCGCAGGGCCGGATCGTCGCGAACGCGCGCGATCGCATTCGCAAGCCCATCGACATCGCCGCAATCGACCATCAGCGCGTCCTTGCCGTCCGTCATCACCCAGCTCGGCCCCTCGGCGCGAGAACCAATCGTAGGCTTGCCGGCGCCCCACCCTTCAAGGCACACGTTCCCAAGCGGCTCGTGCAGCGAGGTCACTGTAAAGACATCGGCGGACGCAAGATACGCATAGGCGTTGATCTGCCATCCCGCAAATCGAACACGGTCTCGCAAGCCGAGCTCATCAGTAAGTTTTTCAAGATTCTCGCGCTCTGGCCCATCGCCCAGCAGCCACAGAAATGCGCCCTGTGTCTTTGCGATGGCCTTGATCAGCACATCGAAGCCCTTCCGCTTTACGAAGCGCCCCATGCCGATGACGACGAAGGCATCGGCAGGTGTTTGCAGTGCTTCCCGAGCAATTGGCTCGCTTGGAGCCGAGCGGGTGAAATTTGCAATGACTTCAACGCCGCGCGTCCAGCCGAGTTCGCGTACCCGCTTGGCGATATCGGGCGTAATACAAATGAGCGTTTCGGAATTGCGATAGTAGCCGAGGTGCTCCGGATAATCTCCGAGCCGCGAAATGCGCCGAGCGTTCTTGTACCGCGGCATGAAACGGCTCGCGCGCAATTGCCACGACATGATCACATCTGGCTGAAATTCATTCAGGATGGCGCGCATGCGCGCCGATAAGATAAAGCGCGAGAGCGAAATGCGCCGAAACGTCCCCTCATAAACCTCGCCGCATTTTTCTATATCCTTGCGCCAGCTGCGATCGGGGCGAATGAGCGCGCGTTGCTCGATGTCACGATCGTGGAGCGCGTTGACGAGGTTGACAAAGAAACGCTCGGCACCACCCTCCTTGCCGAAATGAATATGCATTACCTTCATCGCGATGGAACCTTAGTGTCTTCCTGCGTCGTCAAAGCTCGGATGCCGCTCCGCGGCCCTGCGCTGATACAACTTCGCCTGCGTGAGAAACGCGTAGACCGCGCCAGTCATTGCCTCGATAAAGCCCGATTGTCCGCAGCGCCACAGGCCGTTGTGAAAATACAGACGCCAGAAATAGAGCAACGGACTGAAAATTAGCCTGACAAAGGTTGTACCCTCGCCCAAGGCGAAGTGCTGGTCAGCCTTCAAGGTCGAGTATTTGTTCTCCTTGAGGATTTGCTCGTCGATGACCAGTGGCCGGTAGTGAAGCAGGCTCCCCGATGGGGCATCCTGAACCCGCCCGGTCGGCACGATGCCTTCGTGAACAGTTTGCGTGAGATCATAAGCGCCTCTGCCTTTGCGGATGAGCCGTAGGTTCTTCCGCTCGTGCACATGCTCGGGCGTATAACCGTAGCCGATCAGATAGGGGCGGCGCGCTACACGCCAGCCAACGATATCGTCTGAAGCGGCAATAAGCTCTGGCAAAAGCTTTCTCAACGGCGCATCGAGCCGTTCATCGGAATCAATATTCAAGCGCCAGGGCTGCGTGCACTGATCAAGCGCAAATTGCTTCTGCCCCGCGTAGCCACGCCACCTCTCGTGAAACAACCGGATCGGCCATCCCTTGTCGATGTAGGATTGCAGCAGGGCAACGGTGCCGTCCGTCGAACCAGAGTCAACGACCACAATCTCCGCGCACTTATCCAGGCTCTCGATGCAATTGCCGAGGTACGCTTCTTCGTTCAAGCAAATGATGAACGCGGAAATAGGCAACTTGGACATTGAACGAGCTTCGTGTCTTCTTTCGTGGCAAAACGGCTAGCAAAGCGCCTTCATTAAGGCATAAGCCGTTTCATTCATAGAGCATTGCTTGCTGCTCTTTGGCCGCTCAGACTTCGACCAAGCCCACGCGCTTAACCTGTCTGATCGTCAGCATCGTCCGGACGGTATCGACGTGCTCGTTCGCCGTCAGCACCTCGATAACGAAGTCCTGGAAGCGCGTCAGGTTCTCTGCCACACAATGCAGAAGGAAGTCGCTGTCTCCTGAAACCATCCAGGCCTGACGCACCAGAGGCCACTGCGCCGTCGCCGCCGCGAAGGCCTTGAGGTTGGCCTCCGACTGATGCTTGAGGCCAACCATGCAGAAGGCAACAAGATCGAAGCCGAGCTTCGGGCTGTTCAGCATCGCGTGATAGCCTTCGATGACGCCCGTCTCTTCGAGCTTTCGCACCCGGCGAAGGCAAGGCGGTGCCGAAATGCCGACGCGGTCGGCGAGCTCGACATTGGTCATCCGTCCGTCTGCCTGCAGCTCACGCAGTATCTTTATATCGATGGCATCGAGTTCGGCGCGAAGCACAATCCTGCCCTTCCTTTAATTCGTGATCGCCAGCTTCTATATAAAGCGACGGAATTCGCAAGAAAGTTTCAACTCAGCGATGGATCGTTGCACAGCGCGCCCGAGAAAGCCTTGTTGGTAACGCAAGGCTGCCCTTGAATAAAAGCACTGGACGTTCATAAATGGCGAATGGATCGCGAAACGGCCTCATTCGCCTCTTAGCCGCCGCTCTCCTGACAGTCGAAAGGAAATACCCATGTCCGCCCGCCACACCAAGGTGCTCATTATCGGCTCCGGCCCTGCCGGCTACACGGCTGCCGTCTATGCAGCCCGTGCAATGCTGAAGCCAGTTCTGATCGCCGGCATGGAGCAAGGCGGACAGCTGATGATCACTACCGATGTGGAGAACTATCCGGGCTTTGCCGATCCCATACAGGGACCATGGCTTATGGATCAGATGCTCCAGCAGGCAAAGCATGTCGGAGCGGAGATCGTCAACGACATCGTCACCGAAGTCGAGATGAACCAGCGCCCGTTCGTGGCCCGCACGGATACCGGTCAGGTCTGGACAGCCGATACGCTGATCATCGCGACCGGCGCCAAGGCGAAGTGGCTGGGGATCGAGAGTGAGCAACATTTCCAAGGCTTCGGCGTCTCGGCTTGCGCGACCTGCGACGGCTTCTTCTATCGGAACAAGGACGTCATCGTCGTCGGCGGCGGCAACAGTGCTGTGGAGGAAGCCCTCTACCTCTCGAACATCGCCAAGTCGGTGACGGTCGTGCATCGTCGCGACGGCTTCCGTTCGGAGAAAATCCTTCAGGAACGTCTGTTCTCGAAGGAAAACATAAAAGTCCTCTGGAACACCGAGGTCGCGGAAATCACCGGCACGCCGTCCAAGCCGCCAATGCCGCCGTCCGTTACGGGCGCTCGCCTGCGCGACACGCGCACGGGTGCAATCACCGAGGTTGCGGTCGACGGCGTCTTTGTTGCAATCGGCCACGCTCCGGCGACTGAGCTCTTCAAGGGCAAGCTGAAGCTGAAGGACAATGGCTATCTCTGGACCGCACCGGATTCGACGGCGACCAGCCTCGAAGGTGTTTATGCCGCAGGTGACGTGACCGACGATACGTTCCGCCAGGCGATAACCGCCGCCGGCATGGGATGCATGGCAGCTCTCGAAGCCGAACGATATCTGACGGGTCATATGCCCGTTGCCGTGGCCGCGGAGTAGGATCGGCTATGAGGGGTGGTGGAATGCCATTGGATTGGGACAAGCTGCGTATCTTTCACGCGGCTGCCGAAGCGGGTTCTTTCACGCACGCTGCGGATAAACTGCACCTATCTCAGTCCGCGATCAGCCGCCAGGTAAGCGCGCTAGAGCAGGATGTCGGCACCAAGCTCTTCCACCGCCATGCGCGCGGTCTGATCCTGACGGAACAGGGCGAACTGCTCTATCGCACCGCTCACGACGTGCTGCTGAAGCTCGAAACCGTGAAGATGCAGCTGACCGAAACGACGGAGACGCCGACCGGAAAGCTGCGCGTCACCACGACGGTCGGCCTCGGCCAAGGGTGGCTGACGGACAAGATCCAGGAGTTCATGCAGCTCTATCCGGACGTCCAGATCCAGCTGATCCTCGACAACGAGGAAGTCGACGTCAACATGCGTTACGCGGATTGCGCCATCCGTCTACGTCAGCCGGTGCAGTCCGATCTGATCCAGCGCAAGCTGTTCACCGTTCACATGCACGTCTATGCGGCCCCCTCCTACATCAACCGCCATGGCGAGCCACAGACGGTCGAAGACCTCGACAACCATCGCATCATCACATTCGGCGAACCGGCACCGAGCTATCTGCTTGACGTCAACTGGCTTGAGGTCGCTGGACGCTCGTCCGATAACAAGCGCATCCCGCATCTGCAGATCAACAGCCAGACCTCGATCAAGCGCGCCTGCCTGCTTGGGATGGGCATCGCCTGCATGCCTGACTATATTGTTGGACGCGACCCTGGCCTCATCCAGCTGCCAATCAACGCGGACGTGCCCTCGTTTGACACCTACTTCTGCTATCCCGACGAAATGAAGAATGCCGCCAAACTGAAGGCTTTCCGGGACTTCATTGTCAGCAAGGCGCGCAACTGGAACTTTTAGTTGTCCAGCCCAGAAATACAAGCCTTGCAATGCATGCATGTCTGGCATGCATAAATTGGGGTTGCCGTCTGCTCATTAAAACACCATATCGCTTATAGCTGATGCACACGGTGGCTTTTCCTCCCAGTTCCACCGCATTAGCTGTTCCCCTCTGGAGGTTTTGACCTTCACACCTATAAGGGCCCCGATCTTTCGGCGGCCCTCTTTTTTTGCCCGTTTTTTTCGCACTGCAGCAGAAAATTGTGCAGCGCATAGCAGGCATGCGCAAACATGCATTGCAATCTGCCTCTCAAAGCATCATATCCCACTCAGCTGATGCATTTCGTGGCTTCTCTCCCAGTGCCACCGCGTTAGCTGTTCCCCTCTGGAGGTTTATTGACCTTCACACCTTTAAAGGGCCCCGATCTTTCGGTGGCCCTCTTTTTTTGCCCAAAATTTAGCCACGCCGGAAACAATAACAATTCACGCCGTCGTGACTTGCATATCGAGAATGGCCAATCCATATATCGCCTAGAAACGATTTATAGTTCGACGAACGACGATGGACAAAGACGAAATCCTGAAGGCGATAGCCCACCCGACACGGATGGAGATCCTGAATTGGCTGAAGAATCCCGAGGATCACTTCTCCTCGCAGGAGCATCCGCTTGAGATGGGCATATGCGCCAGCCAGTTCGAGCGCTGCGGCCTCTCTCAATCGACTGTGTCAGCACATCTCGGGACGTTGAGCCGAGCAGGCCTCGTAACGACAAGGCGCGTCGGCCAATGGATCTTCTACAAGCGCAACGAAGAAACCATCGCGGCTTTCCTCAATCAACTCTCGAAGGATCTGTAGGATGCTGGTTGCCATTGCGATGCGTTGTCCGAGCGCGCTCGTGCTGCTCGGCACCGTGTGTACGAAACCACGACCGGGCAGCACCGCTTGCGGCCTCTGCCGTTGATCGGGCGTGTGGCAACCGCCCTCACCTATCCCTTCGCCGAATGGCAGGCACGTCCGCCTCGGCCGAGTGATCTCCCAGCACTAAGAAAGGACTCCCATGAGCAAGCTTTTCGAACCGACAAACGTTGGCGATATTGCCATCAAGAATCACATTGTGATGGCGCCGCTTACGCGTAACCGATCGCCGGGCGCCGTTCCGAACGACCTCAACGTCGAATACTACCGCCAGCGGTCGGGAGCTGGGCTGATCGTGACTGAGGCAACGGCCATTACGCATCAGGGCCAGGGCTACGCAGACGTTCCCGGTCTCTACTCTAAGGAAGCCATCGACGGCTGGAAGCGAGTGACTGACGCCGTGCATGCGGCGGGCAGCAAGATTGTCGTTCAGATGTGGCACGTCGGCCGTATCTCGCATACGACGCTGCAGCCGAACGGCGGCAAGCCGGTCTCCTCGACGAATACGGCCGCCAAATCCAAGACCTATCTCGTCAATCCGGATGGTACGGGAAGCTTCGCCCCGACCTCTGAGCCGCGTGCCCTCGAAACTTCGGAAATCCCAGGCATTGTCGAAGACTATCGCAAGGCAGCGCGCGCCGCGATCGAAGCTGGTTTCGACGGCGTCGAGATCCACGCCGCAAACGGCTATCTGATTGACCAGTTCCTACGCTCCGGCATCAACGACCGCACGGATCAATATGGCGGCTCGGTCGAAAACCGCGCACGTTTCCTCTTCGAAGTCGTCGACGCCATCACCGCCGAGATCGGCGCTCGCCGCACCGGCATTCGGATTTCACCCGTGACGCCGGCAAACGACTCCTCCGACCCGGATGCACAGTCGATCTTCACCTATGTGGTCGAAGGTCTGGCAAAGTATGATCTCACCTATATCCACGTCGTGGAAGGTGCGACCGGCGGCGATCGCAACTATCAGCAAGGCGACAAGCCCTTCGACTACAAGGCGCTTCGCGACGCCTACGAGAAGGCTAGTGGAAAGGCGAGCTGGATGGTCAATAACGGCTATGACCGTGACATGGCAATCGACGCCGTGGAAAGCGGCCGCGCCGACCTCGTTGCGTTCGGCAAACCGTTCATCTCCAATCCGGACCTCGTCCAGCGCCTCAAGGACAACACGCCGCTCGCGGGCCTTGACCAAGCAACCCTTTATGGCGGCGGCGCGACCGGATACGTCGACTATCCGACGCAAGAGAAGGCGGCCTGAGCCATATCTACCAAGGAGATCCCGCCATCCGGCGGGATTTTCTTTTTCGAGTGCGTGGTTAGCATGACACCATGTTCGAATCGCATCTCAAGCGCTGGCGACTGACTGTCGACGGTGAACCGATCATCACCCATTCCAGCCACCTGTTGCCCATCCTTTGGGACGACAGGCCCGCGATGCTGAAAATCTCCAGGGACGAGGCAGAGCGCGCGGGAGGCGCCCTGATGCAGTGGTGGGACGGCATCGGTGCCGCAAGGGTCTACGCGCACGACGGCGAAGCCGTTCTGCTCGAACGCGCGATGGGCCGGCGCTCGCTTCTGGCGATGGCAATGGATGGCGCGGACGATACGGCAACCCGCATCATTTGCAGCACTGTCGCAAAGCTTCACGCGCCACGCGAGCAACCCAAGCCGGAGCTCATTCCGCTGACCCGCTGGTTTCGCGACCTCGCGCCGGCGGCGAGCGTCCATGGCGGCATACTGGTTCAGTGCAATGCGATTGCCGAAACACTGCTGGCAGACCAGGACGATCCCGTCGTCCTGCATGGGGACATTCACCACAGCAACATCCTTGATTTCAAAGAGCACGGCTGGCTGGCGATCGACCCGAAAGGCCTTATCGGCGAACGCGGCTTTGACTACGCCAATATCTTCGCCAACGAAGACCTTCCGACAATAAACGCTCCCGGTCGCCTGCAGAGGCAGCTTGGGATCGTCGCTACCGAGGCTCGCCTCCAGCCGAAACGACTGCTTCAATGGATTGTTGCTTATTCCGGCCTGTCGGCCGCCTGGTTTCTCGGCGATGGATCGACCGTTCAAGCCGAAAGCCCGCTTGCCGTCGCACGCATCGCACTGGCCGAGCTACAGCGCACCTGACATCAAGGACGCCACGAGGCCGAATGCGCGAACTTCAAAACCCGTACTAATGGGCCGCTGGCACCGAAACGCGACCTTCGACCTCCCGGCCGGTCGCCGGCAGGCAACCGAGCGAGACCAACGAGGCACGAACAGCCTCGTCGATTTGTGTATGTGGCTCGCTGCCGAGCTCGGCGACCAATCGGTCGTTCGACATCCGCAACGGCTCCCGCCAGAGGTAACGCATCTCCTTCAACTCGTGCATGAAGGTAACGAAGGGAGCCGCGAGCGGCACCACCCACCAGGGAAAAGCCTGTGTCTTTAGTCGGTGGCCAGCCACCCGTTTGATGGCGTCCACCATCTGATAACCATCGACGTCCCAGAATCCGTCCAGGTGATAAACGGCAAACGATGGCAGGCGGTCACCGCATTCGACGAGACGGACCATCGTTTCCGCGACATCAGGCAGATAAGCCCATTGGTGCCCGATACCTCGCCGCGCCGGATTCTTGACGGTGGTCAGCGGTTTCCCCGGCGTGACCATACCTTGCGAGAACCAGTTGTTTGCCGCCCCGGGTCCAAAGAAATCGCCTGCACGAACGATAATGACCCGCAGACCAGCCCGCGAGGCAATCTCCAGCCGCCTTTCCATTTCGACGCGTATCGCTCCCTTCTTCGTTACGGGATGTTGCGGGCTGTCTTCCCGAAGAACCGGAAAGGCATCCGGTCCGAAATTATAGACTGTGCCCGGCAGAATTACGCGCGCACCGACGGAACGTGCGGCAGCAATGGTGTTGTCGAGCATCGGGAGAACGAGCTTTTCCCAATCGCGGTAACCCGGCGGATTGACCGCGTGAACGATGATGCTGACACCTTTCGCTGCGGTCATGAGATCCCGCGCGTTCATCGCGTCGCCTTGAACCCAATCGAAGTCTGGCGCTTTCACGCGGGCCTTTGCTGCATCCCGGTTCAGCGCCCTCACCTGCCAACCGCGCGCCGCGAGCGTCCGGGCGACTTCGCCTCCGATCCCGCCGGTTGCCCCTAGCACCAAGGCAATCTGTCCACTCTGTTCCGTCATGATGATCTCCGTCTCTTTGAACTGAACCGATCATGCCACCACTCCCGTCTAAACAAAATTGACTAAAATCGTGGTGTAGCTATACATTAATGTATGAATAGAGACCCGGACTGGCATTTCTATCGAACGCTGCTGGCCGTCCTGGAACACGGATCGCTTTCGGCGGCAGCGCGCGAGCTTGGCCTGACACAGCCGACGGTCGGACGGCACATCGACGCGCTGGAGGAAGCAATCGGCTCGCAGCTCTTCGTCCGCTCGCCGAACGGTCTTTTGCCCACGGACGCGGCCCTTGAATTGAAGCCGTACGCCCAAACGCTCGCGGCGACATCTGCCGCTCTGCTACGAACTGCGTCGGGACATCGGGAGCGGGTTGCCGGTACCGTCCGGATAAGCGCCAGCGAGGTCATCGGTGTCGAGATACTGCCGCCCATACTCGCACCTCTCATAGCGGCGCATCCGGACCTCAACATCGAGCTCTCGGCATCGGACGCCATCGAGGACCTTCTCAATCGGGAGGCGGATATTGCCGTAAGGATGGCAGAACCGGTTCAGGAACAGCTCATCGGACGCCGCATCGGAGAGATACCGCTTGGCTTTCACGCCCATCGACGCTACCTCGATCAACACGGCATGCCCCAGCAGATTGCCGATCTCGCCCGCCATCGCCTTGTCGGTTTTGACCGGCAGACCGCCTATATCAGGACCATGATGGCGCGCTTTCCATTGCCGGATGGCCTCGCCTTCGGTTTCAAGAGCGACAATCCACACGCGCAAATCGCAGCAATTCGGGCCGGATTGGGGATCGGAATTTGCCAAATAGGTATTGCGGCACGAGATCCCGATCTGTTGCCAGTCCTGCCGGAGTGTTTCCGGATACCGCTCGACACCTGGGTCGTCATGCATGAAGGAATCAAAACCGCGCGCCGCTACCGCGTCACATTCGACGCGCTGGTAGACGGCCTGACGAAATATGTGAAAGGAACGGCGCGCAAGCACGCAGGATGATCATCGCATCGGCAACGATACAGCATCCTTATGCGCGGGGCGAGGTTTCGCTGGCGTGGCTTTTCCAGGTGCCATCGACAACCTCCGTCTCCGGCCGATCACCACCTTCGGCGTATTCCTCGTGCCATTTCCCCTTGTCGTCCTGCCAGCTGATCTCGGCGGAGTCACCGCCAACCTGCTGTTCGGCCGCAACGATACGGGCTGCTTCGAGCGCTTCGGAGTGTGTCGGGAATGCTTCGGAATAGACACCGCCCAACCGGTAGGCCCAGCCCCCGTCGTGAGGAACGACCTCGTAGACCACCTTGACCATACATCTCACTCCTCTTCTTGTTCGCGCCCGAACACTGACCGGATTGCATCCAGTTCTGCGCGGGCCGCGTTGCAAGAGACGAGTGGGCGCCGCGATATGCTTCCGGCTGACCGATACGTTAGTATTCCATTAAATTCCCAAGACTGCAAACGCACTCCTCCCCGTGCTCGCTTGCCATGCAAAATCATCGCTTTAGACTTGCTGGGTGAATCAAGGTCGGAGCTTTCCGTGGAAATCGTGTCGCGACTGAAAGACGAAATGTTCTTGATGCTGGCAATGGTCGTCGCCGCTGTCGCGTATTTCTCGGAACACACTGTCCTTGAGATGGGGCGCGGCGCAGCGCTGATCGCGGCCTCAGCGCTTGTCGCCACCATCGTCGTTGCCTCCGTTCGCGTCGCCCATCATGCGGAGATTCTGGCAATCAAGGTCGGCGATCCCTACGGCACGATGATTCTGACGCTGTCAGCCGTTGCCGTAGAAGTGATCATCCTTGCGATCATGATGAGTGGCGAAAGCTCCCCCACCCTCGTTCGCGACACGATCTATGCGGCCTTGATGCTCGACATCAACGGCATCCTTGGCCTCGCCGCCCTGCTCGGCGGTTTGAAACACGGAGAACAGCCATATAACGACAATTCGGGCAAGACCTATGGCGTCATGATCCTGACCGCCATGGGCATCTCGATGATCGTCCCGGAATTCGTGCCTACGGATAAATGGCACTATTATTCCGCCTTCACCATCGTCGCGATGATCGCGCTCTACGGCTTATTCCTGCGCATGCAGGTCGGTCAGCACAGCTACTTCTTCAGCTATGCCTATCCTCGCAGCGAGCGGAAGAAATCCGATCCGGCGGAGCACTCGACCGAGGAGTCCACGGCCGCATCTATCGCGACGATCCTGATCGGTGTGGTCATCATTGGCCTGCTTGCGGAGTTCATGTCTGCCTTCATGACGGAAGGCTTGCGGGCTACCAACGCTCCCGTCGCCCTGACCGCCATCGTCGTGGCGGCGATTTCCGCGGCGCCCGAGATCCTGACGGCACTGCGAGCGGCGCTTCGCAACCGCATGCAGGCGACCGTCAACATTGCCATGGGTGCTTCCCTTTCGACTGTCATCCTCACGGTTCCGGTTATGGAGGCGATCGCCCTCTATACCGGCCAACCTTTCATCATGGCCATGACGCCCGTCCAGACGGTCATGGTGGCGATCACGCTGATCGCGGCCGCGATCAACCTCAACGACGGCGAAACCAACGCCATCGAGGGCATGACGCATTTCATCCTCTTTGCAACGTTCCTGATGCTGTCGGCACTCGGTCTCTGACGATCTCAACAAACAAATCGTCACGCAGCGGCGCGGATGCTCGGCTCGAATAGAACCGCACGGTCACGCCCGGAATCCTTTGCGGCATAGAGCGCGGCGTCGGCCATTTTGAACAGATCGGTCAGTGAGCACTGGCGTTCCCCGACGGCGGCAACGCCGATGCTCACCGTCAGCGATATCCGTTCGCCACCACATTCCACCGCAAGACCGTGTACGACATTGCACAGGCTCTCCGCCATCGCGAGAGCCTTGCTTGCAGCCGTCTTTGGCAGGTACGCTCCGAACTCTTCTCCACCCAATCGGCCGAAGCTGTCGCCAGGCCGCAGGTTACGACGGATCGCCTTGGCAAACGAGACAAGAACAGCGTCACCGGCATCATGACCGAAGCGGTCGTTTACCTGTTTGAAAAAATCGAGATCCATCAACAACAGCGCATTGCCCTCGAGCGCCGTGCGCGGCATGCGCGACATGAACCAGCGCCTGTTGCCAACGCCCGTGAGCATGTCAGTCTCGGCAGCACACCGCAATTCCGCTTCGGTCCGTTCGGTGACAAGGATGATGACGAACAGCGCAATTGCGAATTGGCACATGATGCGCAAGAAGAAGGCCCATATCGGCGTCATGGGCGCGACGTCGGGAACAAGAAGGCCCACGATCACGAGCAGGGCCAGCAACGCGCCAAGCGCGATTGGGATGGTAAGCAAGAGCCGGACCGGCAATCGCTCGCGTGCACGATCTCGCAATACGCACATCGCGGATGCTGCAAGCGACGCAAATGCAAAGCCGTTGCCGATGGTGCCGCGCATATAACCCACGACATGAAATTGCGTCACGAACGCAAGGACCGCCACAACGGCCGGAATGGCAAGGGCCCACCAGTCCATGCGCTGTTGCTTGCCGCTGCTCAATCCGCGAATGCCGATCCAGAACAATGCGTATCCGGTGACACCCAAGGTAACGCTGCCGAATCCCCAAACAGGAACCGACAGAAGATGTTGTTCTCCCAATCCAGCAAGCGCCGACGCCAAAGCCAGTGAGAAGTAACTCGCGGCAAGCGCTCCCAACCCTTCACCGCTGCGCGACTGAAGACGCATGTAAATGAAGCACAGAGCACCTACCAGGAAAGAACATTGGTGCAGCAGGAGAACGGTCGCCAAGTCGAGATGAATGGTCATGATCCCGAAAACATCAGAGTCAGAGAAGTTGGGCCGACAGATAGGCGACAGTTGTTAGCGAAGATTGAATTGCACGCCTGCAAAAAAGAACCCGCCGTTTCCGACGGGTTTTTTTCAGCAATAGGTAGATCGGAGGCTTACTTGCAGGCGCCGCAGAAGCGCTGAATGCGCTTGCAGGCTTCCTCGAGCAGGGCTTCCGAGGTCGCATAGGAGATGCGGAAGTTCGGGCCGAGGCCGAAGGCCGAGCCATGAACGACGGCAACGCCTTCGCTCTCCAAAAGCTCAGACACGAAGTCTTCGTCCGTCTCGATGACCTTGCCCGACGGCGCGGTCTTCCCGATCAAGCCGGCGCAGGACGGATAAACGTAGAAGGCGCCTTCCGGCGACGGGCATGTGATGCCCTTGGCCTGGTTCAGCATCGATACGACGAGGTCACGGCGGCCTTCGAAGATCTTCTTGTTGGCGGGGATGAAATCCTGCGTGCCGTTCAGCGCTTCGACGGCGGCCCACTGGGCAATCGAGGTTGCGCCGGAGGTCTGCTGGCCCTGGATCATGTCCATCGCCTTGATGAGCTGCAGCGGGCCGGCTGCGTAGCCGATACGCCAGCCGGTCATGGCATAGGCCTTGGAGACGCCGTTCATCGTCAGCGTGCGGTCGTAGAGCTTCGGCTCGACTTCCACAGGCGTGACGAACTTGAAGTCGCCATAGGTCAGATGCTCGTACATGTCGTCGGTCAGCACCCAGACATGCGGATGCTTGAGCAACACGTCCGTCAGCGCCTTCAGCTCGTCGTGCGTATAGGCAGCGCCGGACGGGTTGGACGGCGAATTGAAGACGAACCACTTCGTCTTCGGCGTGATCGCCTTGTCGAGATCGGCCGCCTGGAGCTTGAAGTTGTTTTCCTGCGTTGCCGAAACGATGACAGGCGTGCCGCCGCACAGCGATACCATTTCCGGGTAGGACACCCAGTACGGCGCCGGGATGACGACTTCATCGCCCGGGTTCAGCGTCGCCATGAAGGCATTGAAGAGGATCTGCTTGCCGCCGGTACCGACGATCGTCTGCTCCCAGGAGTATTCCAGGCCGTTCTCGCGCTTGAACTTCGCGGCGATCGCCTTGCGCAGCTCAGGTATCCCGGAAACCGGCGTGTACTTCGTCTCGCCGCGGTTGATTGCGTCGATGGCGGCCTTCTTGATATTGTCTGGCGTATCGAAATCCGGCTCGCCGGCGCCGAGGCCAATCACATCGCGTCCTTTTGCTTTCAGCTCGCGCGCTTTCTGGGAAACGGCGATGGTGGCTGAAGGCTTCACACGGGAAAGAGCATCGGCAAGAAAGGCCATGATATCGGTCCTATACGGTTGATTTGGGCAGAAGGCCGGGACCGGAATTCTGCGCTAAGCTCTATGTCCAATGTGAGCAGGCATTTCAAGCGCAAAGGCGTGATGGTGCCAATGATTCTTCGTGATCGGTCGGCTCATGCGATTGCCGATTCGCGACATCGCCCGCTCGGCCCGATGAATCATTTTGCGAAGTACCTGAATCAGTTTCTGAAGAGAGCCCGATTTACGCTCTGAAATCAAAAACTTCGCCTTTTTCGGGCTTTGCCACGAATTGGTCGCAACAAATGCCGCGACATGCCGCAATTCGGTCGCGAGCGCGCCGAGATCGAAGCCGCATTTTGTTTGCATCCGACATTGGTTATTGAGGGCATACCCATGTTTCTGGAAGACGAACTTGTCATAAGGCGCCTTCGCGCCCATCGCGTATCCATCTCATTGCTGGTTGCATTCGTGGCTTTCGCCGCGTCGATCCTTATGACGTTCGGGCTCGTCACGACGGTTTACGCCGAAGAAGTCCAGCAGAAGGTCGAGCAGCTCGCCGGTCTCGTTCGGCCGAACGACGTCAACAGCGGCTCGCTCCTCTTTCCCGCTAGGGAACCCGGTTTCTTCGTCGAGGCACCGCGCCTGAAGACCGATGTGCAGATGGACGTGTCCGGCCCCATCGCCCGCGTCAAGGTCACGCAGCGCTTCCAGAACCCGAGCAAAGGCTGGGTCGAGGGCACTTACGTCTTTCCACTTCCGGAAAACGCCGCGGTAGACGTGCTGAAGATGCAGATCGGCGAGCGCTTCATCGAAGGTCAGATCAAGCCGCGCCAGGAGGCGCGCGAGATCTACGAACAGGCAAAGGTGGAAGGCAAGAAGGCTGCCCTTCTCGAGCAGCAGCGCCCCAACATTTTTACCAACCAGGTCGCCAACATCGGCCCGGGCGAAACGATTGTCGTGCAGATCGAATACCAGCAGGCCGTCCACCAATCCGCCGGCGAGTTCTCGCTGCGCTTCCCGATGGTCGTCGCCCCGCGCTACAATCCCGCGCCGATCGTCCAGACTGTGGAATTCAACAATGGCGCCGGTTTCGCCGTCCCGACCGACCCGGTGGATAATCGCGAGAAGATCGAGGCGCCGGTTCTCGATCCCCGCGAAAACGCCAAGATCAATCCCGTCGCGCTTACCGTCAATCTCAACGCCGGTTTCCCACTCGGCGACGTAAAATCCTCCTTCCACAACGTAGACATCAAGCAGGACGGCGACCAGAACCGCATGATCTCGCTTAAAGGTGAGAGCGTTCCGGCGGATAAGGACTTCGAACTCACCTGGAAGGCCGCGCCGGGCAAAGCGCCAAGCGCCGGCCTTTTCCGTGAGGTCATCAACGGCAAGACCTATCTGCTCGCCTTCGTTACACCGCCGGCAACCCCTGACGCATCCTCGCCTGGAGCCAAGCGCGAAGTCGTCTTCGTCATCGACAATTCCGGCTCCATGTCCGGCCCGTCGATCGAACAGGCCAAGGAAAGCCTGGCGCTTGCCATCTCGAAGCTCAATCCCGACGATCGCTTCAACGTCATCCGCTTCGACGACACGATGACCGACTACTTCAACAGCCTTGTTGCCGCTTCACCCGACAATCGTGAGAAGGCCATTGCCTACGTTCGCGGACTGACCGCCGATGGCGGCACCGAAATGCTGCCGGCACTGCAGGATGCGCTGCGCAACCAGGGTCCTGTCGCAAACGGCGCGCTTCGCCAGGTCGTGTTCCTGACGGACGGCGCAATCGGCGACGAACAGCAGTTGTTTGGCGAAATCAGCCAGAACCGCGGCGACGCTCGCGTCTTCACCGTCGGTATCGGCTCGGCCCCGAACTCCTATTTCATGACCAAGGCCGCCGAGATGGGTCGCGGCACCTTCACCCAGATCGGGTCCGCGGACCAGGTCGCGAGCCGCATGGGAGAGCTTTTCGCGAAGCTGCAAACCCCGGCAATGACCGATATCGCGGCAACCTTCGAAGGTATAAAGGCCGAGGACATCACCCCGAATCCGATGCCTGACCTCTATACGGGCGAGCCGGTCGTCCTGACAGCCGAACTGCCGGAGGAAAAACCCGACGGCAAGCTGCAGATCATAGGCAAGACCGGCCTTCAGCCCTGGCGCGTCGACATGGATATCGCAAATGCCGCCAATGGCCAGGGCATCTCGAAGCTCTGGGCGCGGCGCAAGATCGATGATCTCGAAGCCCGTGCCTACGAACGGGAAGACCGCGCTTCGCTCGACAAGGACATCGAGGCAATAGCGCTCGCCCACCACCTTGTCTCGCGCGTGACCAGCCTCGTCGCAGTCGACGTCACACCGGCGCGTCCGACCGGCGAACCTGTCGGCTCCGCGAAGTTGCCGCTGAACCTGCCCGACGGCTGGAATTTCGAGAAGGTCGTTGGCGAAGAAGCGCTGCCCGCACCTGCCAGCCCGCCCGATCATGCGATGGCAACGCCCCAGCAGGAATTTGCCCAGCTTGCGGCATCGCGTATGGCTGCCGCGCCGACTGCGAAGGCTGCCGGGCTGATCGCGCAGAAGTCTGGATCGGTCAAGCTGCCACAAACTGCAACGCGAGCAGACGAGCAGATCGTCCGCGGCATCTTCATGCTTCTCGCCGCACTGATCGCAGCAAGCGGGCTCGCCATCTGGCGCCGGCGCGTGCGCGGCGTCTTCGCAGGAGCCAAGCAATGACGCCAGTGGGCTCGCGAGCAGGAGTTCGAAACCACGAAGCGGAGGAGTTCGGTCCGCTTCCAACCTATCTCGAGCTCGCCATGGCAACCGCGGCGGCGACTGCTTACGATACGACGACGGGACAGGAAAGCCGCACGCTGTTGCCCCGTCTCTCCATTGTTGAAAAGGCCATTGCCGTGAGCATCGCGGCGCTTGCGCTCTACGGAACGCTGTTGGTCGCCGACGGGCTCTACATCAAGGCCAAAGCGAACCTGTCGCAAGTTCTTCTGAAGAGGGCCTTTGCCGCCGAACTTCGCGGCGAAGACGCCAAGCCGTGGCCCTGGGCGGATTTCACGACCGAAGCGGAGGTGTCCGCACCTCGTCTCGGCAAGCACGCGATTGTCCTTTCGGGCGCCTCCGGAGAGGCGCTGGCCTTCGGCCCTGCCTGGCTCGCCAACACTCCCCAACCCGGCGATGAGGGAACTTCTGTCATCGCCGCCCACCGCGACACCCATTTCCGCTGGCTGAAGGATGTTAAACCCGGTGATGAGATCGAGGTTACGCGTCGTGACGGCAAGGTGCTGACGTTCAAGGCAGGCGAAGGTCGCGTCGTGCCGTGGGACCAGAGCGGCATTGATCCGGCAGCGCAAGGTCGCCATCTCATACTCGCGACTTGCTGGCCTTTCGGCGCAACGGAACGCGGCCCGCTGCGCTATATCGTAGAAGCGGAACTCGTTGATCCGCAGCCAACCGCCACCGTGCCATCGACAAACACAAAACCGTTATCCGGGGGCAAATGAGG
Source organism: Rhizobium sp. R693 (assembly GCF_002211315.1). Classification (NCBI taxonomy): domain Bacteria; kingdom Pseudomonadati; phylum Pseudomonadota; class Alphaproteobacteria; order Hyphomicrobiales; family Rhizobiaceae; genus Rhizobium; species Rhizobium sp. R693. The sequence continues at coordinate 69,828 of NZ_LOKY01000002.1, forward strand.
TTGAAGCGGATGGCCGACGCTCCAGGTTGACCGGGACAGAAATTGGGACGGACCATGACGACACTTGCAAGGCTTCGATACGGGCTCTTTCTCGCAACCGCGGTGTTGGCCGCTGCCCCAAGCCTCTCCGCCGATATCGTCAAGACGAAGACCGTCGAGTTACAGGTCGATACGATTGTGAAGGGGCTCGAGCATCCCTGGGCGGTCGAGGTTCTCCCAGATGGTTCCTACCTCGTCACCGAACGACCGGGGCGGCTGCGGATAATCCGTGACGGCAGGCTCTCGGCTCCCATCGGAGGCGTACCTGATGTCAATGCCCGCGGCCAAGGAGGCCTGATGGACGTCGCGCTCGCGCCTGATTTTGCAACGAGCCGCAAGATATTCCTAACCGCTGCGACTAGCGCCAAGGGCGGCTCCGGAACCGAGGTATTCAGCGCGACGCTGTCAGAGGACGGAACAAAGCTGAACGATGTTAGATCCACCTTCGCGATGAAGCGCTTCACCGGTGGCAATATCCAGTACGGCTCGCGAATCGCCTTCGCCAAGGACGGCTCGCTGTTCATCAGCATCGGCGACCGCGGCGACAGGGATCGCTCACAGGATTGGAAGGATGACGCCGGCTCCATCATCCACATCAACGCCGATGGCAGCATTCCTGGCGACAACCCCTTCAAGGATGGCGCCAAGGCGCTTCCTGAAATATGGTCGAAAGGTCATCGCAATCCACAGGGCATTGCCTTTGATGCCGCCGACGGCAAGCTTTACACGGTAGAGCACGGCGCGCGCGGCGGCGACGAGATCAACCACATAGAGCCCGGCAAAAACTACGGCTGGCCGATTATCACCTATGGCCGTGATTATTCCGGCGCCGAGATCGGCGAAGGAACCGCCAAGGAAGGACTTGAGCAACCCCTTTACTATTGGGACCCGTCCATCGCGCCGGGGGCACTGGCCATATACCACGGCAAGATGTTCCCTGAATGGGATGGCAACTTCCTCGTCGCGGCGCTGAAATTCCAGCTGCTTTCGAGAATGCAGCGCGACGACAGCGGAGCCTTCGTCGCCGAGGAGCGGATATTCGATGGCTCCTATGGCCGCCTGCGCGATGTGATCGTTGCGCCCGATGGCGCGGTGCTGATCCTCACGGATGAAGACGATGGTGCCTTGCTGAGAGTGTCGCGAGCGCCGGCCAATAATGGCTGATGCGAAGTCTAGAGACCGGCACGCAGTTCCTTTCGGTTCACGAACTTAAGGCCGGACCATGTCCCGTCTATGGCGCAGACTTTGACGTCGACCAGTCCCAAAGGCAGGAAAATCGATCGCAGCACGTCTTCGGTGATTGTCGTCGGCACCCGTGCGGCTTTCTTAGGCCAGGAAATCCATAGCATCCCATCGGGTTTGATAACGCCCGAGAGAACCGGTGCCATGTCCTCTAGGGCCGACCGGCGGGTTTCAAAAACGTGGCCGTAGTCAAAGCGACGCTCGATCATCGATGGCAGAGCAGTCTCGACGGCGGAGAAATGATCAAAGGCTTGAATTTCGGCGATCTCGGGCACAGCGATCAGGAGTGCCGCCTGCCCATCCCTCAGACCCAGCTTTCGTGTCAGCGAACTGCCCGAATACCCCGCCGGCGCACCATCCCCTTGCTGTCGTAGCGCATCCTTTTCGTCCGGCAATGAAACCGCTTTCCTTGTCATCCGTTTTTGCTCTCAGACGCTAGCGCAGTGGCGACATTCTTCACCCTTGCCCAAACGAAAGGCAACTGTTAACGCTCGGCCATACTCTCCCGCTCCCGTATCGAGGACGAAATGACGCGCATTCAGGCGAACCTCCTTCTATTGCTTGCAGCTGCCATCTGGGGCGGTGGCTTTGTCGCGCAGTCGACGGCAATGAAGGCGATCGGTCCGTTCTGGTTCATCGGCCTGCGCTTCATGATCGCGGCTGTGGCGGTCCTGCCGTTCATGCTGTTTGAGGCACGCAAGGCGCCGGTCAAGACCGCTCCGCGCCATCTCAAGCTCTACCTGTTGACCGGCCTTGCGCTATTCGGCGGCGCCACAACCCAACAGATCGGCCTGCAGACGACGACCGTGACGAATTCGAGTTTCATCACCGGGCTCTACGTCGTGATCGTCCCCTTGATCGCCGTCGTCTTCCTTCGCCGCTCCCCGCACTGGATCATCTGGCCGGGTGCAATCATGGCCGTCTCCGGCATCTATTTGCTGTCAGGCGGACAACTCTCGGCACTGACGACCGGCGACTTGCTTACGGTCGTTTGCGCAATCTTCTGGGCCGGACAGATCACCCTGGCGGGCACCACGGTATCGGACACCGGTCGTCCGCTTGCACTCTCGGTCGCCCAGTTTGCCGTGACCGCCGCCTGCGCGCTTGCCGTTGCCATCATCGCGGAACCGATCAGCTGGGAGGCGGTCTTAGCGGCCGCTCCCGAGATCCTTTATGTCGGCCTCTTCTCCTCCGGTGTCGCCTTTTCGCTGCAGATCATCGGCCAGCGCTACACGACTCCATCGCAAGCAGCGATCTTCCTGTCCTCGGAAGCGCTCTTCGGCGCCTCTCTCGGCGCCCTGCTCTTGGGCGAAACCATGCCGCCACTCGGCTACGCCGGCTGCGCGTTGATGTTTACCGCTATGCTTCTGGTTGAAGTCGTGCCCGAAATAGCGCGCCGTCGTGCTTCGGACAGACTGAAACCGAGCCCAAATTTGGGTTGAATGTCCCGAAAAGAAAAAAACTTTAGCTTTTGCGTAGTCGCGCTATTGTTGCATTTTTGGCAAAATCTGCTCCCAAACTATATTGCCAACGATATAAAGCCTTGATCTGCGGCGGCTAACGACCAAATTTTTGCTCAAGACGCGCGAAAAAGCCGCTCAGAGAGGCGTATCTGCACAGAGGCGTTAAAAAACTTTTGCTTGCCAAAACTTAATAATCGCAGCACTCTCACCGTGTTCGGGCATTTTGCGAGCATGGGAAGTCCTTAGGAATGTGCGCGCCGGAGACGCTAATATTCCGGTCAACCGGTTCCAATAAAGCGGGCGTCAGTTCCGCGGGGAATGTGGTTGAGCTAGAGGGGACCTTTTTCTCACATTTCAATGATTGCCTGCTAACGTCTCCGCGAGGAGGCAATATCAGTGATGCTGCCCGTGTGGATGGCGGGCAGAGATAAAAGGACCTGACGCATGGCCGAGACTGGCACTGTAAAATTCTTCAATACCGACAAAGGTTTTGGCTTCATCAAGCCGGACAAGGGCGGGGCGGACATCTTTGTACACATTTCTGCCGTTCAGGCTTCAGGCTTGGCCGGACTGACGGAAAATCAGAAGGTTAGCTTCGACACGGAGCCGGACCGCCGCGGCAAGGGCCCTAAGGCTGTCAACCTGCAGATTGCAGGCTGACCCTCCAGCCAACGTTGTCAATTCGAGTTGAAGCCCGGCAGCGATGCCGGGTTTTGTCATTCAGCCTGCATTCACCTCGCGGCCCTTACCTTGCCATCATCAAGGTGCAGAACCGGAATCGGTTTAAACAGGGAAAGACAAATGAACAGGCTTGCGAAAACGCTCCTAATGACGGCAACCGCTGCAGCCCTCACGGTGTCATCGATCGGCGTTGCATCGGCAGGTGATTGGCACCGCCACCATAGCGACGACGCACTTGTGGGCGGCGCCGTCGGCCTCGCAACGGGCCTGATCGTCGGCTCTGCCATTGCCAGCGCGCCGCGCTATGACGAGCCGCGCTACATCGATCCGCCGGTCTATGAGCCGGAATATGAAGCCGTTCCGGTTTATCGCGCTCCCCCGCCCCGTTACTATCGTCCGGTCGCTGACATCGAGCCCTGGACTCCGCAGTGGGAGCGCTATTGCTCTTATCGCTATCGATCGTTCGATCCGGCCAGCGGCACGTTTATCGGCAATGACGGTCGCAGCCACTTCTGCAACGCCGGCTGATAGCCTGAACGTATGGTCAGGCACGAAGCGCCGCCTTTCAACGGCGCTTTTTTGTTTTTGATGGTCAGATCCCCTGCAGGAAGGGATTGCTGCGTCGCTCATCGCCGATCCGGCTGCCCGGCCCGTGCCCGCAAATGAAGCCGACGTCATCGCCCAGCGGCAGAACCTTATCGCGGATCGAATCGAGCAATTGCTGGTGGTTGCCCCCCGGCAGATCAGTTCGACCAATCGAGCCGTTGAACAGGACGTCGCCCAGATGGGCAAAGTTCTGTGCGCGGTTGAAATAGATAACATGGCCCGGCGCGTGGCCTGGCGTGTGATAGACTTCGAACTCGTGAGTGCCGAAGGAAACCTTGTCGCCATCCTTCAGCCAGCGGTCGGGAACGACATTCTGCATGCCCGGCGGAAGGCCATATTTCTGCGCCTGCGTCTCGACCCGCTGCAACAGGGGAAGATCGTCCTGATGCGGGCCGACGATATCAATACCCAGAGCCTCCTTGAGCTCCTTCGCACCGCCGGCGTGATCAAGATGGCCGTGCGTCAGCCAGATTTCCTTGATGCTGAAACCGTTCGACTTGATGGCCTCTAGGATCGCCGGCACATCCCCGCCTGGATCGACCACGACGCCCTCCTTCGTCTCAGGATCGAAGAGGATCGTGCAGTTCTGCTGGAAGGGTGTCACCGGAATAATACCGGCCTGGAGCATGCCCATGAGTGCCTCGCTTCTCTCTGTTCCGTGTCCCTATAGTCTGAAACGGCGTTGCGCACAGCCCGCGATTTATAAAAGCAAAGGCCGTCAATGCCCCGGCGCCCGGACCTCGGCGCCGGTTCCGTTTGAATTTAACACATTGATACAATCGTTTACCGGCGAGTCTGAGCGCGCTGGAACATCACCATCAACCAAACGTTACCTGCCTGTACAAGACAAGGAGAAACGAGATGACCTTGAAGCGAAATCTGTTCCTGGCTGGCGCGATCGTCGTGGGAAGCGCCGGTCTTGCCCAGGCGGACATGGTTGCCACGGCCATCAACGATCTGAACGTTCGTGCCGGCCCCGGCCCGCAGTATCCTTCCATCGGAATAGCGACGCGCGGCTCGCAGACAATGCTGGACGGCTGCATCCAGGGAAGCCGTTGGTGCCGCGTTGACGTCAATGGCGTCCGTGGCTGGGTCTATGCGCAATATCTGCAGGTTGAACAAGGTGGCAGCAGCGTCATTGTCGAGCAACACCAGGCCGACCTCGGCGTGCCTATCGTCACCTATGAGACGACGGCAAGCATCGCTCCTGACCCCGCTCCAGGGGACGAACTGTTGGGACCTGTTGGCTCTATCGAGGCGATCAGCCCGCCTGAGACCGTCACGACTTATGTTCAAACCAATCCGGCCCGGACCGTCCGCCTCCGTGGTGATGTGGTCGTCGGCGCGTCGGTACCCGACAGCGTGACGTTCCAGGAAATTCCGGACTATCAGTATCGATATGTCCGCATCAACGATCGGCCGGTCCTTGTGGATCCCGGTACCCGTCGCATCGTTTACGTCTACAACTGACTATGGTGGACAGTTGGAAAAAGGCGCCTTCGGGCGCCTTTTCTTTTGACGGCAGCATGGAAAACTTTCACGCGTGGGTTGCCCTCCATTCCACTTTACATTCAATCATGATAAGATACTGCAATTCAGACGATATCCCCTGCTCCCGGTCGGACGTCGGATCGCCTGTAGGGCTGGCGATCTTCTCGGACCACCCAGCCGGCAGAGGCGTTTTGAGGAAACGCGAAGGAGGGAAATCGTGGAAGCCTTATTGCCCATCATCACGCAGGCGATAGCAGGCGCCGTCGGCGGCAACGTCGCAAGCGGAGCGCTGAAACAGGTTGCAATCAATGCCGTTGCCCGAACGATCGCCGGTGCAATCGGCGGCATCGGCGGCGGCATGCTGCTCAGCATGGTAGGTGGTGAAGCCGCAATGACCGGCCTCATTGCCGACGGTATCGGCGGCTTGATCGGCGGCGGTATCCTGTCGACGATCGTCGGCGCCGTAGCAGCTCGCGCAAGATAAACAGGGCGTCAAGAAAGCGGCCGAGCTCGCAAGGAACCCGGCCGCTCCTGTCAGCGAAGATTACTCGGCTGTCGTGGCTGCCCGAGATACTTCTTCCGTTAATCATTCATCAGCGTTTCGCTGATCGCCCCGGCCTGATTTATGTGGGCTGATTTCCAAAACCGACGTCACTTCGGCCAACCGTCATAGGCGCGCGCCCTCCTCCGAACATCGCACTCGCGAAGTGCAGCCCGTGGGTCAATATGTGGATCTTTGCGTCTTCACGGCACGAACGTGCCGTTGGACCAGATTTCGCCGTCCAATTGGTAAAGGGTCACTGAAGTCACGTCGCACTCCTCCGACGCCCGCACGCCATTGCTGTTGATTGTTGTCCCCGATACGTTTTATCCACTGGCGCAGGGGAAAATTACGCATTGTAGTGAAGTTTGCGAAGTCAGGCCAAATTTCCATTGGAAATGGCGTCCTCTTTCGGCTTCGCAACGCATAGGGAAGCTCGCAACAGCGCAAAGATAGGTCACCAATACTGACATATTTTTCGAAAACTTCCCGGAAGGTGCGCAACTAGAAAGGAAATGCCAAATTGGCACGCCAGACGAGCCCGAAGGCGGGCAAGCCCGAACCGCTCAAGATGCCGATGGAAAACACGGAAACCATCGATTTCGAGATCATCGAGCTTCTGTTCTTTTCCTATCGCGACTTCGTTTCCGATCCTGACGCCATTCTTGCGGAGATCGGCTTCGGGCGGGCGCACCACCGCGTCGTTCATTTCGTTAACCGCAACCCGGGCATGACGGTTGCCGATCTGCTGGATACGTTGAAGATTACCAAGCAGAGTCTTGCAAGAGTGCTCAAACAACTCATCGATTCGGGGTATATTCGACAGATAGCGGGGCCTGAAGACAGGCGGCAGCGCAAGCTCTATCCTACCACGATGGGGCGCGAGCTTGCTCTTGCTCTGGCAGAGCCGCAATCGCGCCGTATTGAGAGAGCATTCGACGGGGCTTCCCCGGAGGTACGGGAGGGCATAAAGGCCTTTCTGAGAGGTATGCGAAACAGACCAAACTCGAGAGCGGATTGAATGGCGACAAAGACAGTGATTTCGGACGACGCTGCGCACTTGCTTGTTGTGGATGACGACACGCGTATCCGCGCTCTGCTCAACCGCTATTTGACCGAGAACGGGTTCAGGGTGACGGTAGCCGCGGATGGCGCTGAGGCACAACGCAAGCTCGCCGGCCTGGATTTCGACCTGATCATCATGGACGTGATGATGCCGGGAGATTCGGGGATCGAGGTGACCAAGGGCCTGCGCACAATCAAGAACGTGCCGATCATCATGCTGACAGCGCTTGCGGAATCGGGCAGCCGCATCGCCGGACTGGAAGCTGGCGCAGACGACTATCTGGCAAAACCCTTCGACCCGCGCGAACTCGTGCTGCGCGTCAACAACATCCTGCGCCGCAATGTCTCGAACGATGCGCCGAAGATCGAACAAGTGATGTTCGGACCATATACCTTCTCCCTGACGCGTAAGGAGTTGAAAAAAGCCTCCGAAGTGGTCCGGTTGACGGATCGCGAGCAGGAAATCATGCTGCTGTTCGCCAAGCGCGCTGGCGATACCATTCCGCGACATGAGCTCATCGGTAACGATGTTGATGTCGGCGAGCGCACCATCGATGTGCAGATCAATCGCCTGCGGCGCAAGATCGAGGATGACCCCGCAAATCCGGTCTGGCTGCAGACGGTTCGTGGTATAGGATACCGATTGAGCATCGATTGACAGTCGCAACCGCAGGACCGGCGACCATATGGTGACATTCGACTCTCTTCGGCGCGACGACCGCTCGCCCGCCCGCGGATGGCGATGGATGATACGCAGGCTACGGCTCTATCTGCCGACCGGTCTCTATGTTCGGTCGTTGCTGATTATCATTATCCCGATGGTGCTGTTGCAGTCCGTCGTCGCCGCCGTGTTCATGGAGCGCCATTGGCAGATGGTGACGCAGCGCCTTTCAGCGGCGGTCACGCGCGATATTGCAGCAATCATCCAGATCATCGAGACCTACCCGCAGGATACGGATTACAGCGAAGTCACCCGCATCGCACGCGACCAGATGAACCTGCAGATCTCGATCGAACCGGACGGCGATCTGCCACCGCCGCGCACAAAGCCCTTCTTCTCCATCCTCGACGGAATCCTGAGCGACGAGATCAGCGACCAGGTCAAACGCCCGTTCTGGATCGACACATTGGGCGATTCCAATCTCGTCGAGATTCGCATCAAGCTCGAGGATAAGATCCTTCGCGTGCTGGCAAGGCGCAGCTCGACCTACGCCTCCAACACACACATCTTTATCGTCTGGATGGTCGGCGCCTCGCTGGTGCTGATCGGCATATCAATCCTATTCCTGCGCGGACAGATTCGACCGATCCTTGCGCTAGCGAACGCTGCCGAAAGCTTCGGCAAGGGCCAAAAAGCTGACAATTTTCACCCGCGTGGCGCAGACGAGGTTCGGCGTGCCGGCCTCGCCTTCATTCTGATGCGAGAGCGCATCGAGCGGCAGATCGAGCAGCGCACAGCGATGCTGACCGGTGTCAGCCACGATCTGCGCACGATCCTGACGCGTTTCAAGCTGCAATTGGCGCTCGCCGGCGACAATCCCGACCTGCATGGCCTGAACGACGATGTCAACGATATGCAGTCGATGCTTGAGGCCTACATGGCGTTTGCCCGAGGCGAGGTCGAAGAGGATGTCGGCGACATGAAGCTCAGCGAGCTTTTCGCTCGATTGGAGGCAGACTTCGAGCTTCACGACGGCAAGGCGCTTACCTACTCGATCGAAGGCGACGATGAGATTTTGGTGCGCCCGAACGCCTTCACGCGTCTTGTGACCAACCTCGCCTCCAATGCCCGCCGCTACGCCAACACGCTCGATATCAATGCCAAGCACAGCGCCAAGTGGCTGACGGTAACCTTTGACGACGATGGCCCGGGGATTCCCGAGAAGAACCGCGAGGATGTCTTCAAACCGTTCTTCCGGCTCGACGAAGCACGGAATCTCGATGCCTCCGGCACCGGCCTCGGCTTGGCAATCGCCCGCGACATCGCCCGAAGCCATGGCGGCAACGTCACGCTCGGCGATAGTCCCCTCGGCGGCCTGCGGGCGACCGTCCGCCTACCCGCGTGAGAGCCGATGGCGATCGATATCAATCGAATGACATGGCTGAACCCGCCGCCTCGCTGTGAAGACCGCGACGGCGAGCTGCATGTCTGGTCCGGACACAAAACCGATTTCTGGCAGGGAACTTACTACGGTTTCCATCGCGACGGCGGACATTTCCTGCACCGTCAGCGACAAGGTGACTTCACCGCCGAGGTTTCCTTCTCGGGACGCTACCAGGAACTCTATGACCAGGCGGGCCTCATGGTACGTGCTAACGCAAGGCATTGGATGAAATGCGGGATCGAATATACCGATGGCGCCAGGCATTTCAGCGTCGTCGTGACCAATGGCAATTCCGATTGGTCAGCCTTTCGGATCGACCACGCATTCGAGCGTATGGGCGTGCGGGTGACACGAAACGGCGATGCCCTGTTCATTCAGTACAAGACAAACCGCATGGAAGACTGGCGCATGGCACGCCTTGCATGGTTTGATCCGGCATTTACGGAAATTTCCGTCGGCCCCACGTTCTGCTCGCCGCAACGCGCCGGCTTCGAAGCCGTATTTCACGATTTCTCGCTCACCGATCCGCTGTCGCGCGAAATCCACTGATCACATCAGTTTCTTACCGTTCGGTACCGGTTTGTCGGTTGCCGCAAGAACGATGGCGCCCGCCTCATCCTCGAACCCGAGCGTCAGGACTTCCGAGCGAACCGGGCCGATCTGTCGCGGTGGAAAGTTGACCACGCCGAGAACCTGCCGGCCGACAAGGCTCTCGGGCGTATAGTGAACCGTGATCTGGGCCGACGACTTCTTGAGGCCGATGTCAGGCCCGAAGTCGATCAGCAGCTTGAAGGCCGGCTTACGGGCTTCCGGGAACGGACTTGCCTCGACGATCGTACCGACGCGAATGTCGACACGCTCGAAGTCGGCATAGGTGATTTCGTCGGTCATGGTCTTGATGCCCTCAGCCGGCAAGCTCTTCGGCACGCTTGCGCGCTGCGGCAAGGGCCTTGTCGAAAAGCGGCTGCATCGCATCGTCGGCCATCAGCACGGAAAGCGCCGCAGCCGTCGTGCCGCCCGGTGATGTCACGTTCTGCCGGAGCCGCGAGGCGTCGTCGGGGGACTGGTGCAAAAGCTCACCAGCCCCCGCGACTGTTTCCCGTGCAAGGCGCATGGCAAGGTCCGCCTGCAAGCCAAGTTTACGGCCTGCCTCTGCCATACACTCGACGAGATAGAACACATAAGCCGGCCCACTTCCCGACAGGGCGGTGACGGCATCGATATCCGCTTCGGTGGGAACCCATTCCACCGGACCGGATACGCGCAACAGAGAATCGACTTGCCCTCGCTGCGCATCCGTGACGCGCGCATTAGCAAACGCGCCCGTGACGCCTCGACCGACCATGGCCGGCGTATTCGGCATGGCGCGCACCATCGCAGCCTCGCCGAGATGCTTTTCAAGGAACGACAGCGTCTTGCCTGCAGCGACCGAAACAACGACGGTTTCCGGCCCTACCGTTCCCTTGACCGGAGGTAGCACGGCATCCATCACTTGCGGCTTGACCGCAAGGAAAAGAACGCCTGCCGTTAGCCCAGCGGGCGCCGAGGTAACATGGGTCACGCCGGCATCGTTGATCGTTTTCATCATCTGCTCGGAGGGACCGGGATCGATGACAACGATAGAAGAACCGGGCATGCCATTCTTCAGCCAGCCGGAGAGCATAGCGCCCCCCATATTGCCGGCACCGATGAGAACGACTGGACCTGAAGCTGCGGATGACATTTACGCCTCGCCGACGGTTTCGAATAGAACCGCTTCCATCGCGCGGTTCGCGTCCATGCCGGACCAGATCACGAACTGGAAAGCCTGATAATACGCCTCGCAGGTGTCCAGCGCACTAGCGAGCAGAACTTCGACCTGTCGATTGGTCGGCTCGGCACCTCCGGCAAGCAGCAGCGACTGCCGGAAGATAATGACATCTTCCTGGCGCCACAGATCAAAGTGTCCCATCAGGACCTGACCGTTGATTGCGGCCAAAAGCTTGGTGACTTCGTTGACACGCTGTTCGGGAACCTTGACGTCGAAGGCGCAGCCAAGGTGCAGCGCCTCAAACTCTTCCATCCAGGAAAAGGAAACGTGGTAGTCGGTCCACTTCCCTTCAACCGTCATCGCAATCTCGTCATCGCCCGACCGCTCGAAAGACCAGTCGTTATTGGCGGCGACGTACTCGATCATATCGACCGGGTTCGACTGACGCTCGACTTCCAATTCCATGAGGCTCATGCAGCACCTTCTTGACCGGAGTGAATGCGAACCAACTTCGTCAACGAGACACAAGGAGAACACACGCAACAGCCGGAACCACCAACCCTGATGACCGTTGAACCGCTACCAGACTTAACGCAGTCAAACCTGCCTGGAGCTTACCAACCGCTTCGAATCATCATTTAAAATCAGTGTATAATGGGCTAGGCGACACGCCAGCCCCTTGGCGCCGTTTTAGGGAACGGCACTGTGGAAAGCTTTTCGGATTTCCATTCAGAAGGAGGGTTTAAATGACTCTGCCCATTGATCTTTTTGGCAGTGTCCACAGGTGGATAACGACACCCGGTTTTTAGGTCGCGGCCGCGGCGTGTCTCATAAAGGTCACACCACGGCCTGTGTCACAACGGGAATTACTTGCCCTTAGCCGCAAGCTTGGCTTCAAGGGCGGCGATACGGGCAAGCAGCGCATCATTTTCATCCCGCGCCTTGATGGCCATTTCGCGCACAACCTCGAACTCTTCGCGCTTGACGATATCGAGCGTATTCAGCCAGCGCTCGGCCTGCGCATTGAAGGCTGTCTCGATTTCCTTGCGCACACCCTGGGCAGCGCCGGCCGCATCCGTCATCAGCTTGGCGAACTCGTCCATGATGCGGTTTGCTCCAGTCGTCATGGCGGTTTTCTCCCTTTGCTATAGACCAGTTAGGGCCACTTCGGCCCCTCAAGAATGAGGTAGGCCTTCGCCACCAAGGATGCAAGCGGTTTGCTCTGGATAAGCCTTCCGGCCGCCACCCGATCGCCAACAATCGACTTGACCACCTTTGATCCCAGCGCCATCTTCCGCCCACACCGAGCTTGGCGCGCCTTTAGAAAGTCGCAAAGGACGCCTTGAACTGAAGCGCGTTGACGTCCGATCGAATACTCCATGGGACTCACGCCAGCGAATGGGAAAACCTTGCCGACAGTAGCCAATCTTATGGCGATCATGCCGTTCCCCGAGATCGACCCGATCGCCTTTTCGCTCGGCCCACTCTCAATTCACTGGTACGGACTGGCCTATGTCGCCGGCATCATGCTCGGCTGGTACTATGCGCGCCAGCTCGCCGGAAACGACAAACTGTGGCCGGCTGACGCTTCCCCGATTACCAAGGTGCAACTCGACGATTTCATCATCTGGGTCGCGCTCGGCATCGTTCTCGGCGGGCGCATCGGATACATCCTCTTCTACGATCTACCGTCGGTTATCGAGAGCCCGATTCGGGCGATCCAGATATGGAACGGCGGCATGTCGTTCCACGGCGGATTGACGGGCACTACCATCGCGATGATCATCTTCGCCCGTCGCAACAGCGTACCGATCTGGAGCCTCTTCGATATCGTCTCGGCGGTCGTCCCGATCGGCCTATTCTGCGGCCGTATCGCCAACTTCATCAATGGTGAGCTTTGGGGCCGTTTGACCGATGTGCCGTGGGGCATGGTCTTCTGCAACCAATATATCGAGCGGGCCAACGGCTACTGCCCCGGCGGCGACTTTGTTCGCCACCCCAGCCAACTCTACGAGGCAGGCCTCGAGGGCATCGTGCTGCTTCTGGTTCTGGCAGCGCTGATTTTTGGTTTCCGTGCCCTGAAGACCCCCGGCTTTGTCACCGGCGTCTTCGTTTGCGGCTATGCACTATCCCGCATTTTCGTTGAATTCTTCCGCGAACCGGATGCCCAGCTGGGTTACCTGCTGGGCACCAATTGGCTCACCATGGGCATGGTGCTTTCCACGCCGATGGTACTGCTTGGAATCTGGGCCATGCTTCGCGCTCGCCGTCAGGCCGCGCTTCAGCAATGACCGGAGCTGGACAGGGGGGAGATACATGAGCACCGCGCTTGGTGAGAAGATCAAGGCTATCATTCAGGCGAACGGCCCGATCAGCGTCACGGACTTTTTCTCGCTGTGCCTCGCCGATCCTGAATATGGTTACTACAGGACCCGCGAACCCTTCGGAAGCTCAGGCGACTTCGTGACCGCACCGGAGGTGAGCCAGCTTTTTGGCGAGATGATCGGCGTCTTCATCGTCCATGCCTGGCAGCGACACGGAACGCCCACCGGTGTCCGTCTTGTCGAAATCGGCCCCGGTCGCGGCACGATGATGTCGGATATGCTGCGCGTCATTGCCCGGATCGCGCCACCACTTTTCGAAGACATGACAGTGCACCTCGTCGAGACAAGCGGGCGCCTGCGCGACATCCAGCAGGAGACGCTGGCGTCCGACGGCCACAAGGTCAGTTGGCATCAGGGTTTCGATGAGATCCCGCCGGGATTTTCGCTCGTCGCTGCGAACGAGTTGTTCGATGCGATTCCGATCCGTCAGTTCGTGAGGACGCCGGCGGGCTTCCGTGAACGAATGGTCGGTATCGACGCCGCGGGCGACCTGACGTTCGGTGTCGGCGTGGCAGGGATCGATTCCAGCCTCCTCCCCTGGCCGGAAGCGGACGTGCTCCCAGGAACCGTGTTTGAAGTCTCGCCGGCACGCCAGTCGGTGATGCTCGCCATCTGCGACCGGCTGAAAGAACATGGCGGGACGGTTGTCGCCATCGACTACGGGCACCTCGTGAGCGGCTATGGCGACACGCTGCAGGCGGTGCGCATGCATGAGTATGATCCGCCGCTGGCCCATCCCGGCGAAGCGGACCTGACGAGCCATGTCGATTTCCAGGCATTGGCGCAGACCGCGACTTCGGCCGGCGTCTACGTCAACGGCATGCTCCACCAGGGCGATTTTCTCGTCGGCCTCGGCATTCTCGACCGCGCCGCCGCGCTTGGCCGGGATCGCGAAGCACATACGCGGCAAATTATCCAGACGGCAGTCGACCGGCTGGCGGGCGAAGGTGAAGGCCGTATGGGCGAACTCTTCAAGGTGCTGGCGGTCTCACACCCCGCCGTGGATTTGATGCCTTTCCGTTCAGTGGATTGACAGCGCGAGCACCGCTGGGCCAACATCCGCCGCAGTCGACCAGGCTTCGCCATCAGTAATGACGCCCAGGCAATTCAAGCAATCTCGGAAGTTTTAATGACGCAAGCAGCATCTCCGGCACCGATCCAAAGCGCGCTGCTGAAAGAGGCAACCGGTGACGCGATTCTCCACGGCTATTTCACCCGGCAGGGCGGCGTATCGGATGGCATCTATCGCGGCTTGAACGTCGGCCTTGGCTCGAATGACGAGCGCGAGAAGGTTCAGGAGAACCGCCGCCGCGTGGCAAGCTGGTTCGAGTTGCCTGTCGAGCGCCTTGCTACCGTACACCAGGTCCACTCCCCCGATGTGGTCATTGTCGACAAGGACTATGACGGCTCCCGCCCCGCAGCCGATGCGATGGTGACCGCAACTCCGGGCATAGCGCTTGGCGTGCTGGCCGCCGATTGTGGACCAATTCTCTTCGCCGATTCGGAAAACGGTGTCATCGGCGCCGCTCACGCCGGGTGGAAAGGCGCTCTTACCGGCGTGCTGGAAAATACGATCGACGCGATGGTCCGACTAGGCGCAAAGCGCGAGGCAATCGTAGCCTGCCTCGGCCCATCGATCAGCCAGGCAAGCTACGAGGTCGGCCCGGAATTCGTTGAACGCTTCGTCGCACAGGATCCATCTTACGGGCGCTACTTCGTACCCTCCGGAAAGCCGGGGCACGCGATGTTTGACCTGCCGGCCCTGACGGTCGATCGGCTGCGCGCCGCCGGTATCCGCGCAGAGAGCTTAGGCCTCTGCACTTATCCCGACACCGAGCGTTTCTTCTCTTATCGCCGGACCACACATAACAAGGAGCCGGATTACGGCCGGCAGATTTCTGCAATTGCAATCAGGGAGATTTAAGAGGCATGGCCCTGCACTTCGACAGACCCGAATTCGCCGTCCGCCTCGCACGTCTGACAGACAAGATGCGCGAAGAGAAGCTGGATGCCCTGCTGCTCTTTGCCCAGGAAAGCATGTACTGGCTGACCGGCTATGACACATTCGGCTACTGCTTCTTCCAGACACTTGTCGTCAAGGCCGATGGAACGATGGCGCTGATCACGCGTTCCGCCGACCTGCGCCAGGCCAAGCACACCTCCATCCTGGAAAATGTCCAAATCTGGGTCGACCGCGTCAATGCCGACCCGACCGTCGACCTCCGGAACCTGCTCGTCGAGATGGACCTGCTCGGCGCCAGGATCGGCGTCGAGTATGATACCCACGGCATGACGGGCCGCATCGCCCGGATGCTCGATGCGCAGTTGACGTCCTTCGGCCAGATCGTCGACGCATCCTATCTCGTTAGCCACCTGAGGCTGATCAAGAGCCCGGCCGAGGTCGCATATGTCGAACGCGCCGCGGTGTTGGCTGACGATGCGCTGGATGCGGCACTCGCGCTGACCACGCCGGGCGCAGATGAATCTGACATTCTGGCCGCCATGCAGGGTGCTGTATTTGCGGGTGGCGGCGACTACCCCGCCAACGAGTTCATCATCGGCTCCGCCGAGGATGCCCTCCTCTGCCGCTACAAGGCCGGCCGCCGCAAACTCGACCCGAACGATCAGTTGACGCTCGAATGGGCGGGCGCCTACGCCCACTACCATGCGGCAATGATGCGAACCATCGTCATCGGCGAACCGAGCTATCGCCACCGCGAACTCTACAACGCCTGCTTCGAAACGATCCAGGCGATCGAAACGGTCCTGAGGCCGGGCCACAGCTTCGGCGACGTGTTCGATATGCATGCGAAGATCATGGACGAGCGCGGCCTGTCCCGCCATCGTCTCAATGCCTGCGGCTACTCGCTGGGCGCCCGTTTCTCGCCATCCTGGATGGAGCATCAGATGTTCCATGTCGGCAATCCGCAGCCGATCGAGCCGAACATGTCGCTCTTCGTGCACATGATCATCATGGATTCCGACACTGGAACAGCGATGACCCTCGGACAAACCTATCTGACGACCGACGACGCGCCACGCGTGCTTTCCCGGCACTCTCTGGACTTCATCAACGTCTAGAGCGGCATGCTGAAGAGTGTGAGCGGTCTTCAGCTGAGATCCCGCTCTATTCATTAGACGCAAACCATTGCGAGCAAGAATCCGGAATTGACACAGACCGGCGCCGGCCTTCATAAAGTGCACGGGGCCGGCACTGGGAAGGATGTAACGAGGGATGACGCGAGTTGCGACTGCGCCAATGCTCCTTGCCTGCGTTGCCCTGACCGCCTGTAACACCACCGACGCCTTGGTCCCCCTAGTCGACATCGGTAATTCTTCCACAAACATGCGCTCGTCGCCGGTAACGCAGGGCGACGTTGAGCGCATGGCGGGAACCGCCCCCCGCCAGCAGGCCTTTACCACCGAACAGCGGTCGAACGGATATCATCCTGCCTACAATCAGACGGGCTATCGGCAGGGTTCCGGCGCACCGCCGACCACGATGGACGCCCAGGCTTTGGCGCTGGAAAACGACGCCCGCCCGCCCGCGGCGGCCGCGCCGATCAAGGCTCAGACGCTGTCGGAGCCGATATCCAACGCCCAGGCCGAGGAAGAGGACATGGTGGAAGCGCCTGCTCGTGAGCCGCCGCGGCAGCAGACCCAGACGGCGACGCTGAACACCAGCGCATCGTCACGCAGCACGACCGTCCGCTTCCTGCCGATCATCGGTGCACCGGTCCAAGCCGTCACACCGCTTTCGCGCCAACTCGGAGCCGAGGCGCGGTCACATGGGTTTTCCATCAAGAGTTCGAATGACAGCTCCAGCGCCTACATTCTGAAAGGATACCTCTCCGCCTTTTCCGACAGCGGTAAGGTGACCGTGGTCTACGTTTGGGACGTTCTCGACGGAGCAGGCGCACGCCTGCACCGCATTCAGGGACAGGAGAGCGTGCCCTCGGAAGCGCAGGACCCTTGGGCTGGCGTTCCGGCTTCGGTCATGCAGCAAATCGCCTCTAAAACCATCACCGAATTCTCGTCGTGGCGTGATGCTCGCGGAGGTTAAGCCACAAGCTTTTTAGAAATATGAGCCGAGATGACGCCTTAGGCCTTGCATTCAGGAGCAAGCTGGCTAAAAAGCGCGGCTATCAGCAGGAAATAGGCGGACCAAGATGAAGGTTTTCGCAGGCAATTCGAACCGGCATCTCGCCGAAGCGATCTGCAGCTATCTCAATGTGCCCTTGGGCAAAGCCAGCGTCAGAAGATTTGCCGACCAGGAAATCTTCGTCGAAATCCAGGAAAACGTCCGTGGCGAGGACGTGTTCGTCGTTCAGTCGACGTCCTTCCCGACGAACGATCACCTCATGGAATTGCTTATCATGATCGATGCGATGCGCCGCTCGTCCGCACGCCGCATCACCGCCGTCCTTCCCTATTTCGGCTATGCTCGTCAGGATCGCCGTGCCTCCGGGCGTACGCCGATCTCGGCCAAGCTTGTCGCGAACCTGATCACGGAAGCCGGCGCCGATCGCGTGCTGACCCTCGATTTGCACGCAGGACAGATTCAGGGCTTCTTCGATATCCCGACGGATAACCTCTACGCCATCCCGGTCCTGACCCGCGATATCAAGGCCAACTACGACATCAGCAACGTCATGGTCGTTTCACCGGATGTCGGCGGCGTCGTTCGCGCGCGCGCGCTCGCCAAACGCCTCGACTGTCTGCTGGCGATCGTGGACAAGCGCCGTGACCGTCCGGGTGAATCCGAAGTCATGAACATCATCGGCGAAGTTGAAGGCAAGGATTGCCTGCTGATCGACGACATCGTCGATTCCGGCGGCACGCTCTGCAACGCCGCCGACGCGCTGCTTGCCCAGGGCGCCGCGAGCGTCACCGCCTATATTACCCACGGGGTTCTTTCAGGCGGTGCGGTTACCCGCATCACCTCCTCGAAGCTGCGCGAACTCGTTATCACCGACTCCATCCAGCCGACGACCGCTGTCCAGTCGGCCCACAACATCCGTGTCGTAAGCACGGCGAGCCTGATGGGTGAAGCGATCAACCGGACCAGCCAGGAAGAATCGGTTTCCAGCCTGTTCGACTGACGCGTCACGAAATTCTCAACGACCGCAGAGGTTTGATCTTCCCCGGAAATGCAACTTGCGCTAGGATTTGAAAAGAAATCCACGTGGGGGAAGAATAATGACGCTCGCCGGATTCCTGTCGCTGCGAAAGTTCGCCCTATTGGCACTCATGCCGCTTCTTTCCGCCTGCGTCGACGTCGGGCCTAGTTATTCGCGTCCGCCGCCTCGCCCACCATCGCATCCGTCGCCTCTCCCACCGAGGCCGCAGATGTGCACCATGGAATACGCTCCGGTTTGCGGCCAGCGTGGGGCGCGTGTCCAGACCTTCTCCAATGCGTGCGAGGCCCGCGCAGCCAACTTCACCGTCATCGGCCGCGGCCAGTGCCGCCGACAGCCCGGCATAACAATCCGCCCGCAGCCTCCCGCACCGCCGCGACCCGGTGGTATCTGCACGCGCGAATACCGGCCGGTATGCGGCCAGCGTGGTCAGCAGATGCGGACCTTCCCGAATGCCTGCGAAGCTGGCAACAGCGGCTTCCGCATCATCGCCCAAGGTCAATGCCGCCGCTGATTTCAGCAGCGGCTGACCAAATCGATTCAAGCAGCCGCATTACGCAGCCATATGGGATGCGGCTGACATAACCTCCTGGGGTGCTGGCACTCCGAACATGTGCCGTCCCTCATCTGGGACTTCGGTAAAGCACCAGCGAACGACGCCGTCGCGGTCGAGCAGGAATTCGCCGACCAGTTGCCCCTCACCCGTTGCAATCATGCGCTTGTCGTCGTCGGTGAATTCATAGCCGTCAGCCTTGTCGAGATAGTCGACAGCTGCCATCGGAGCCATCGGCTCAGGCAGGTCAGGCAGGTCGACGCGCATCGCGGTGAGTGTGTCGAGGCTCACCTTGTAAGGCCATGCCGTTTCTGATTGCGTGAACTCGATGTTCGGAAGCCCGAAGGCTCGATGCGATATTCGGTCGGGATCAGATGCAGCCAAGACGTTTGGCAGGGGGTGATAACGGAAATAAAGGCGCGCCCGGTCGATGGGCGTATTGACGATCGTCAGGCTCTCGATGCCTTTCTGCTGGAGATCGCCGGCAAGGCTTGCCATCGCAGCGATCTGCCGCCGGCAAAACGGACAGTGGAGCCCGCGAAACAGGCCGACCAGCACAGGCTTCTGCCCTCGGAAGTCATCGATCGAAATTTTGCCCTGACGCGTGATTGCATCGAGAACGACGTTTGGCGCACGATCGCCGGGCTGCAGTGGTCTTTCGCTTTGACTTTCGGGCATGACACCCTCCCTCGCTTGCGCATCGGCGGAAGGCCGAGCAGAAGAAAAAAATAGCGAAAACTCAGTACTTTACCTGCCGGCACTGAATCAATCCAGGAAGGGCAGCACGACGAGTGCGTCGGGATCCAGCCCATGCCTGACGCAAACGTCTTGGGCGAGTGAAAAGTATCGCTCGGCCTCGGCCATGTCGTCCTTTTCAAGGTTCAACGTCGCGAGCCCATCATAGCACGGAAAGAGGAGCTGCGGTTCGCCGATTTCACGCGCGAGCTGAAGCGCTTCCTCATAATAGTTCCACGCGAGGTCCGGTTTGCCATGACATTGATGGATCTGTCCGAGCACGATGAGCGGCACCGCCAAGTGATCGCGCTGGTCCAGCGCCCGATCGATCTCGATCGCTCTCTCCGCCGCCGGGACTCCCTCCTTGGCACAATTGTCCGTGAAGGTGCAGCAGGCGACAGCGAGATTGGCAAAAAGACGAGCCTGAAAGCCGAGATCGGAAATCCGCGTGGCGACCTCCAGGCCTTGGCGGCACACATCGATGGCGCGTGCCGGATCGACGATCGTGTAGAGCACTCCAAGATTGGAATAGGCGCGGCAGGCAGCGCTCAGCAATCCGGCCGCCTCGGCCACCTCCAGGCTTCGCTCGACCTCGTGTACCGCTTCGCGATGCCGCCCCAACCGTGCCAGTGCTACGCCCTTCGTATTCAGCGCTTCCGCGCGCACCTGCGCGGACTCAGACGCAGCGGAACCTGCCTCGTCGATCGCCGCTGTATCGAGGCAGGATAGCGCATCATCGGCCCAGCGTGCCGCCGCGCTTTGATCGCCCATTCGGAAGGCAAGATGCCCACGCTCCTGAAGAAGATGGGCAAGCTCGATCGGCGCATTGCTCTCGCCGAGCAGCGAAGCTGCCTGGGCATAGTCGGCATCGGCAAGATCCCTTCTGCCGGCGGCGAGATTGAGACGGCCAAGCTTTCGAAGGATTCGTGCCGCACCGGGCCGATCGCCGACCCTCCTTAAGGTCGCCAATACGCGCCCATAGTGTTCACGTGCCATGTCCCGCTCTCCCGCCGGCCCGCATAGATCGGCGAACCGCTCAGAAAGGGCAAGCAATTGCGAACTGGCCTGCGGATTTTCCGAAATCGCCACGAGCGCTTCGCGGTAGAGACGCATCGCATCGTCATTGGCGTAGGTCTTGCGGGCCAAATCGCCCGCAGCCATGAGATATTGCACACCCTCGCTCGTCTCACCCGCCCGGCAGTAGTGACGGCCGAGCTGTGCAATGTCCTCAAGCCGATCTGGTATTCCATGATGCATCCGCTTGATCGCCGCGCCGATGCGTGCGTGCAACTGCTTGCGACGCTGTAGCAAGAGATTGCCATAGATGGCATCGTGCAATAGCTGTTGCGGAAAGCGATAGGAGGTCGCCTTGGTCGCAGCAGCGCCGGGCATCTCCTCCACGATCTCCGCCTGGCAGAGATAGTCTAACCCATGCTCAACGCGCGCAGCGTCCGATGCGACAGCGCGAAGCAGCGCGGGATCGAAGCGTGGGCCGATGACGGCAGCTTCCTGCGCCAAGCGCTTGATTTCGGGCGGCAAACGGTCAACGCGCGCAAGCAGCATCGCCTGTAGGCTCATCGGTATCTCGGTCCCCATTTCAGCGCCCGCGACACGCCAAGCTCCACCATCGGAACGCAGCACGCCTGTCTCGATCAAGGCACGAACGATCTCCTCGATGAAAAGAGGATTGCCGCCCGCGCGTGCGAGAATGCGAGAACGCGTCTTTGCAGGCACAGAGCTGTCCCTGCCGAATAACTGGGCCAGCAGCGCCTCGCCGTCCTGAACCGAGAGCGGCGCGAGTCGCATGAGTGTGTGGTTGATCCGGCTTGACTCCAGGCCCTCGCCCTCCGCAACCGACCGCCCTGTCGTCAGCATCATCAGGCGCGTTCGCTCCAGCCTGTCCAACACGAAACGAAGCGCCTCGATCGACGCCGCGTCCGCCCAGTGAAGATCCTCCACGACAAGCAGCAGCGGGCTGAGCGACAGGCGTCGCTCGAAGAGGGTGCGCGTGGCGTAAAAGATCTGCCGCCGAAGTTGCTCCGGCTCGACATGGCGCAGCGCTCCGTCGGGATCGCCTAGGCCAAGGACGTAGGATAAAAGCGGCGTCAGACCGGCGACCTCGGCCTCGCTAAAACCAAGATCGATCAATCCTGATACCAGCAGTTCCGCAGTCCGGGCTGCCGTTTCCCGCTCGGCTATTCCATAAGCGCTGCGCAGAACGGATGCGAGTGTACCGTATGACTGCTCGCCAAGCGGCGAACAGACAGCGCGGCGCACGACAACGTCACGAAATCGCTCTCCCTCAGAGACCGTCTTCAGGAACTCCCCGACCAGCCTTGACTTGCCGATGCCGGCCTCGCCGATGAGCTGGACGAGTTGCGCACTTCCGCCACAGGCAAGATCGAGGCAATCGGACATTCGCGACAACTCCGCGTCACGCCCGATGAGTTCGGCGTGTAGTCCGAGGCTCTCCAGTCCGCGCGCCGCATGGGGTGTCTCCATCCGCCCGAGGAGACGATGCACCTGCACATTGCCCGTCTTCCCTCGAAGCGTCAGCGAGCCGAGATTTTCGAACGCGAATGCATGCTGCGTCAGGCGCCAGGTTACCGGCCCGACGAGAATCTCACCGGGCCCTGCCATGGTTTGCAGTCGCTGGGCCGTGTTCACCGTGTCGCCGGTCACTGAATAGGAACGCGCCGCCGCCGCCCCGAAGCCACCGCTGACCACCGGTCCGGTATTGATGCCGACATGCAGCTGCAGCGGATCGCCACCGGCCAGATCCAGCCACTTGGCGCCAAGACGTTCGGCGCCCGCGATCATGTCGAGCGCTGCGCAAAGCGCACGATCGGGATCATCCTCATGTGCCGTCGGCGCACCGAACAACGCAAGCAGCGCGTCGCCGACGAACTTGTCGACAAAGCCGCCGTAGGCTTCTACCGCGCGCGTCAACTCTTCGAACAGCTCGTTCTGCAGGGAGCGCATCAGTTCGGGGTCGGTTCTCTCACTGAGAGCGGTAAAACCACAGAGGTCAGCAAATAGAACAGTCAGGGGACGTCGGTCGGCCACATCGTCCAGTGGCGACGGAGACGTGACCGGCTGCGGCGCCTCAGCTGGAGCGGCAGAGCTCTCGGCCCGACTAAGGGCATTTCCACACTTCGGGCAAAACGCGAAATCGGGCTGGCAAGCCGCTCCGCAGGACGCGCACACAACAGGTTGTCTTGCGCCGCACTTGGGACAGAACGCAAAACTGCTTTCGATCGCAAAACCACAGGCGGCACAATTCATCGGGCCTGCCTCTCGGAAGCGTATCGCCCCCACTTGAGCAAACGCTTAAAAAGACAGCATGAACCTGCCGGGGGCGCCCTGCAAGAGCCCCGCACCTAGAGTTGCGACAGGCTCAGTCCGCACCCTTGATGACCTGGCCGTTGATTGTGACGGATCCGTTCCGAGCAACGCTGATATCCCAGCGCTGGCGCCCATCTGGATCGGTCTTTGCAAAGCCCTTCGCCATCATCAGGCTGAACGAAACTTGATTGAGATCGGCGTTGGTCTTCGCAAGCTCCTGAACGGCAGCGACGGTCTTGTCCAGATCCCGCGCCAGAACGGTGACATCCATGGAATAATCCTTGGACGTGTCGATCCGCCCGCGGATCTTGCCAGAAATCTCGGCATCATACACGCTCGACACCGCGCTGATCTTCGGGAAGTCCATCACCAGTTCACCGCCCTTGAAGAGCCGCTCGGCCGCTTTCTTGCCGCTGTCCTCCGATGCGGCGCCGCCGGTGAAGTCAACTTTGAGAAACTCGTCGCCGAAGGCCGCGAAATCCATATCGGCAATGGCGAACTTCAGCTGGAATTCCTGCGGCACGAACGCCGAGTAGGCCGCAGGAACGATGGGGCTCGCGAAGCTGATCTCTTCCGCCGTCACACCGACTCCGAACCGCGTGGCGTTGGTCGGACCGTCGAGCGTGACCTCGTAACCGACGTTCTTCGCACCGCCGTTCCCTGCAGCGCTCGACACTGTCAAGTTGTTGAAGCCAATCGTTTCGTTGAAGCTCGTGAGCAACGGGAAAGCATCGCGAAGCATCGCCTTCAACTTGTCGCTGTCCGCCGTGGCAAGCTTCTCTTCGTCCGCGTGGTCGATCGCGAACATGATGATGTCGCGAACTTTGTTTGCAGGCAGGCCGTTCACCGCCGCCGCGAAGTCAAATGCGTCAGCGCGAACTTCGACCGGCGGCACCTCTTGGCTGCTGATCTTCTCGAGGAACCCTGTAGCGGAACCGCTGGTGGCAAAGTTCGTTGTGCCAGCCGCGGCCCCCTCCGATGACGTCACCTTGTACTTCATGCCGTCAAAGCTGGCGTTAACCTCCTCGGTTTCGGTCTTCGACGAAAAGTTCACGGCCTTCGTGGAGAAATCACCTGAGCGGAAATAGCTGATCGCCGGGTCGAAAATACCGCTGAACACGAAGGCATCGATAGCGTAGGTAAAATCCGTTTTCGCCTGTCCCGGCGCCTTGAAGTTGCCGGAAACATTGAGGGAGTTGTTCCCGTCCACGCTCCATAGACCGGTGTCTAGCGGTGTCGCGAACATCGACCACGGCGTCAAGCCGGTGATCGCCAGACTGCCCGGATCGACTTTCTTCAGGAGCTTCGCAAGATCGTAGATAATCTCGTAGCGAGTCCCTGCCGGATTGACGGTCACGAAGCCTTCTTTCGCGACGCTCCTCGGCAGCAGCTTCGTCAGGCTCTCTTCAACTTTCTTTGCCCCTGCCTGGTTGACGTCGGCCGCATAGGCCGCGGATGCCAGACCGATTGCGATCGTGCTCGTTGCCGCAATGAGATTGAGCCGCATAACCTGAATTCCTCCGCCATCTGCGTTTTGCGAGCATGTGAGGTTTCCGGGCGGCGGATGTCAAGCTGTGTTGCAGGGCAACGGTCAGGCCGCGGCGTCGGTTTTCACCGCAACTGACGAGCGATCCGCGTTCTCGACTACAGCTGTTGCGTCGGCATTGACGAAGGCCTCGATGTCGGGACGTGGCACCGGCCTTCCGAAAAGGAAGCCTTGCACCTGCAGGCAACCTTCGCGGCGAAGGAAATCGACATGCTCCTCCCGCTCCACGCCCTCGGCGAGAACCGGAATATCAAGGCTCTGCGCAAGAATGAGCGTCGAGCGAACGATCGCAGCCGACTGCTTGTTGGTGACGACGCCATCGACGAAGGCACGATCGATCTTGATCTTATCGAACGGGAAACTCTGGAGTGTCGACAGCGAGGAATATCCGGTGCCGTAGTCGTCCATTGCAACCTTGACGCCCAGCGCCTTCAGCCGCCGGATGGCATTCAGCGCGTGCCCGTGGTCGGCAATAATACCGGATTCCGTGATCTCGAGCTCGAGCCGCGGCGCTGCCAGACCAGTTTCCATCAGGATCTGCTGTACGATCTGCGGCAGGCGGCTATCGGCGAGTTGCTGGGCTGCCACGTTAACGGCGATGTTCAATGGTCTCTTCCAGCTGGCAGCTTCCACGCATGCGCTACGCAGGACCCATTCGCCAAGCTCCATGATGAAGCCCGTCTTTTCAGCGATCGGGATGAATTCGGCCGGCGAGATGTAACCACGCGTCGGGTGCTTCCAGCGCAGCAACACCTCGAAGCCCAACACCTCCCGTGTCATGGTATCGTTCTGCTGCTGATAGAACAGCTCAAATTCGCCTTTCTTCAGCCCTTCGCGCATCTCGATCGCCAGAGCATTTCGTTCGCGCGCTGCCTCGTCCATCGAAGGATCATAGAAGCAAATGCTATTGCCCGCCGTTGTCTTGGCGCGGTACATGGCGACATCGGCCTGCGAAAGCAGGTCATCAACGCTTCGTGCCCTGTCTGGGAAGCTGGAAACGCCGATGCTGGACCCGACGCTGAGCGACTGGCCGTTCCACTCCACCGGCCGTTCGATCTCGTCGAGCAGGCGTTGTGCTACGCTTCTGGCCTCTGAACGACCAGCGTGATCGCGCATCACGACCACGAATTCGTCACCACCAACCCGGGCGGCAAACTGTCCCTTCTGCATGACTTTCGCCAACCGCTCGCCGATTGCCCGCAGCACGGCGTCGCCGGCGGCATGGCCGTGCACGTCGTTGATTTCCTTGAAGCGATCGAGATCGAAGCAAAGGACGGCGATGTTCCAGCCGATTTCACGAGTGCTCTTGGTCGCTGTAGCGAGATGCTCGTTCAGCGCCGACCGGTTCGCCAGGTTCGTCAATGGATCATGAAGGGAGAGATGGCGGTAGCGGGCGACAGCTGCTTCCGTCGACTGCATGTCGATGATGTAGGTGGACGCACCAAGAAGCAGGATGATGATCATCACCGCGCCGACAAGGCTGGTCATCACGCCCACGGAGAGAATTTCACGCGGAACGGCGATTGCCGCATCCGGCACGATCGTCATACCCGCCATTCCGAGGAAATGCGTCGAAACGATCGCAAGGATCAGCGGCAAAGCCGCCCCGACCGGGCTGAAGGGCGCCGTCGGGCGCGCAACTCGGCTCGCCATGAGGGCGCCGAAACCGGCAGCTGCAATCAGCGAGGTAACAACATAGGCACTATTCCATTGAACATCGCCAGCCACCTTGTAGCCGGCAATGCCGACATAGTGCATGGCCGCTACGCCAAGGCCGACGATTGCGCCACCGGCCTCGACCAGCGCATCCTGGCTACGCATCGACGCGACCGTAAAGCCGATCATCGAGGAGGCGACGCCGATGAAAAGCGACAGCAGCGTCAAATCCGGCTCATAACCGCTGAGCGTCGGCGCATTGAAGCCAAGCATGGCAATGAAATGGGTTGTCCAAATCGTCGCGCCGCCGACGAAGGCCGACAGGAAAAGCCAATTGAATCTCTGCAGTCCCTGCGTGCGCCGAACCCGCGAGAAGAGCCGAACGGTAAGCAGCGAGCCAAGCAGGCAGATCACGGTTGCGAAGATCAGATGCGGCCAGCTGTGTTCGGCAACAATGCAGGTAAGAAGACGAGGCATCGGAGGGACCAGGTTGCGTTTTGGCCTTCATAGCAACGCCGATATTTTGTATTACTTAATCTCGCGGGAAATCCAGCTATATGGTTAAGCTTTCGCGATCCGCTTCAACCTCCGGAATCGTTCGAGCGACACCGCTCGCCGACTGCTTGTTTGGAACGTGGCCCTTTATCGATGACAGGCACCAGCTTGCCTTTCCGTCACATCTATACTATAGCGCACGCGTCCGCGCAGACACCCTTGGAGGCAACGCGGATGAGGATGGGGTAACCCGCCTCCAGTTCCGCGGCAAGCATAAGCCTGCGCGGGGCTCTCCAAATAACCTCGGAAGGAAAAGTCATGAGCCACGAAAGCTACGAGCTCAAGGCCGAGGCGCGCGAACGGGTTGGTAAGGGGTCCGCCCGTGAACTTCGCCGCAACGGTTTGATTCCCGCTGTCATCTATGGTGACAAGCAGGCCCCCATTTCTATCGCTCTCAGCACCAATGAGGTGACGAAGCGCATTCACGCAGGTGGCTTCATGACCACCATCGCGACCATCGAAGTCGACGGCACGAAGTACAAGGTTCTGCCGAAGGACTATCAGCTCGATCCGGTCCGCGACTTCACGATGCACGTGGACTTCCTGCGCGTTTCCGGCAACACCCAGGTTACCGTTGAAATCCCGGTTCACTTCGTCAACGAAGAGAAGTCCCAGGGCCTCAAGGCTGGCGGCGTTCTGAACATCGTTCGTCACGAAATCGAAGTTCATTGCCCGGCCGATGCAATCCCGGAATTCTTCAACATTGACCTCAGCGGCAAGAAGATCGGCGACAGCATCCATATCTCCGACCTCACCCTGCCGAAGGGTGTAGCGCCGGTTATCGCCGACCGCGACTTCACGATCGCAACGATCATCGCCCCGGCCGGCGGCGTTGACGAGACGGTTGCGGAAGAAGGCGAAGCAGAAGCCTGATCGCTTCCATAATTTGTAAAGCATAGGGCCCGCTTTCTTGCGAAAGCGGGCCCTTTTCGTTGGCGGTAGGAAGCCCGTTTCAGCAACATTTAATACATTTCGTGAAACCATGCCGGTACGTTTTTGAAGACCCACGGGCGTAGAAAATCGTGGATGCAAAGTGCGGCTGGGAGCAAACGGAACAATGAACAATTCCGTTGAAAATCGTTTTTTGGCAATTATTTGCGGAGCATTGCTGCTCTTCGTCGCCCCACTGTTCGTCCTTTTTCTTTTTCTTTCCTCTGAGCGCGCAGACAAGGAAATACGTGACCACATCTCGGTTCTTCTTGTCGCCAATTCTCAGGCACTCGCAAAGCCGCTCTGGGACCTTGACGACGACAGCGTGACCCAGATCAGCGCGACGATCGTTTCGCAGGGCGCCATCGTCAAGGTTCAGGTCCGCGACCAGTCGGGGCAGCTCGACGTCACACAGTCGACTATACCGAAGTCGTTTAACGGCAGCCTCGTCCAGGTGTCGCGCGCGATCATATACAACACCATCGACGGCCCGAAAAATCTGGGCACCATTTCCGTGTTCTATCCGGCGCTCGGTCTCTTCTCCGGCCTCAAGCACGAAGAAGTCGTCTTCATGTCGATCTTCATCTTCGCGGTGCTTGCCGTATTCAGCGCTGCCTTGATCGGCAATCGTATCTTCATCATCCGGCCGCTGATGCGCTTGACGGCCGCGGTCGAGGCCACGCGCCAACTCGGATCGCGGCAACACGTGAACTGGCAGTCTAACGACGAGATGGGCCGCCTCGCCCGTGGCTTCAACGAGATGCAGTCGAAGCTCGAAAGCGAGGAACGCGAATTGAAGCTCGCGCATCGCCGTGCCGTCGACATCTACGACCTGACCCCCGCCATGCTCTTCTCCCTTGACGAGGACGATCGCATTACCGCCGTCAGCGACTACTGGCTCGTCGCGACCGGCTACGACCGACCGCACGTGATCGGCCGCCGGTTCGCCGACCTCGTCACTACAGATACGCGCGAAGCCTTCCTCAAGCGCAAGAACGATCTCGAGGGCGGCCCCGCAGTCGATGTCACGGTCAAGTTCATCTGCGCCGACGGTAACATTATGGATGTGCTCATTCTGGAATCGACGGCGGCGACCGCGGGTTATGATCGGCTCTCACTGTCGGTTATGACCGATGTCACCGAGCTCAAAGCCTCCGAGGCCCGCAACCACCAGCAGGCCATCAGGGACCATCTGACCGGCCTGCTGAACCGTCAGGGGTTCGAGTCAGTGCTCGACACCAAAATTCAGGAGGCGGATGCGGCAGGCCAGGAACTCGCCTGCCTGTTCATCGATCTCGATCGCTTCAAATGGATCAACGACAATCTCGGCCATGCCGAGGGCGACAGGGCCCTTCGGGAGTTTGTCGACCGGTTGAAGATGCACCTGGCACCATCCGATCAAGCGGCCCGCCTGGGCGGCGACGAATTCGCGATCCTTCTCCCGGCAAAGGATGCCACCCGCCGGGCAAGCGCGATGGCCGAGCAGATTGCCTCCATCTTCATCGAGCCGTTCGGTCCGGACCTGCATATGAGCGCCAGCGTCGGTATCGCCATTTACCCGCTCCATGCCGCGAATGCATCCGAGCTGCTGCAGAAATCCGACATGGCCATGTACGCAAAGAAGCGTGACGGCAAGAACGGTGCGCAGCTCTTCGACAACAGCATGATGGACCGTACTCGGGCCCGCGCCGAAATCGAGACCTATATCGAGGCCGGCCTCGCCGAGGACTGGTTCGACGCCTACCTGCAGCCGATCGTCAACCTGAACGGCCGCGGCATCGCGGGTTTCGAGGCCCTGATGCGCCTCAACCATCCGCAAAAGGGCTTGATGGCACCGGCGGAAATCATCCATGTCGCCGAGGAAACGGCGAAGATTATTCGAGTCGGCAACGTCATCATGGAGAAGGCGATCGCCCATCTTGCCGCCATTTCCAGGTTACCGAGAATGCAGGACAGCTATCTCGCCATCAACTTCTCTCCCTTGCAGTTCGAAGACGCCCTGCCCGCGCGTCTGGCCGCACTGCTTGGCCGCCACGGCATTCGCCCTCAACGCATCGTCGTGGAGATCACCGAGGCGGTGCTGATGCATAACAATCCGCAAATCCACACTGTTGTCACCGAGATGCGCCGTTTCGGCTGCAGAATTGCCCTCGATGACTTCGGTACCGGCTATTCCTCACTGAGCTATCTCAATCGCTTTCCGGTCGACATCATCAAGGTCGACCAGTCGTTCACCCAGTCGATCAACGACACAAATGATGATGTCCGCGAAAAGAGCCGCACGCTGGTGGAAAGCATCACGACGCTATCCCACAAGATGGGCTGCACTGTCATCGCCGAAGGCATCGAGACCGAGGATGAATGCCAGACGCTTCACGAAATGGGCCTCGACTTCGGCCAAGGATATCTGTTCCACCGCCCACAGCATGCCACGGCTTTGATCGAGCGTTTGTCCGCAGCGGAACAGCCTATCGCGCGGGCTTCTTGAACACGGGGAAGAAGGTCAACGCGATGAAGAGACTGCTGCTTTCCATTCTGTTGGGTCTCGCTGCCTCGACCCATGCCATTGCAGCCGCCGTCACACTCGCGACGGAGGAATACCCTCCCTTCAGCTACCGCGACGGGAAAGCAATCAAAGGCGCCTCGGTCGAGCAAGTCGAAAAGGTGATGAAGGACGCCGGCATTGAATACAAAATCGAGATGATGCCTTGGGCGCGAGCCTACGCCCTCGCCCAAAACACGCCTTTGGGCTGCGTCTTCACGACCGCGCACAATGCGAAACGCGATCCGATGTTCAAATGGGTCGAACCGCTACTGGTCGATCGCAACATCCTCATTACCAAGACGGGCTCCGGCGTGACAGCCAAGGATCTCGAGGAAGCCAAGAAATACACGGTCGGTACCCAGCGCGAAGACTACACCGAGATGACGCTGAAGGAGAACGGCTTCACCAAGCTCGACATCGCCACCGACTTCAACGCCACACTGCGCAAGCTACTTAACGGTCGCATCGACATGATGCCGATCTCCGAGATCTACTTCGGCAAGCTCAAGGCGGAACAGCCCTTGGAGATGGTTACGATACTCTCCACCCAGCCGATGGGGATAGCCTGCGAGAAGAACTTCCCAAGCGATCTGCTGACCAAGATGCAAGCCGCACTGGACAAGCTGATTGCCGATGGCACGCAGAAGGCCATCTTCACCAAATATGGCCTAAGCTCCGCGGACTGATTTTTCCGCGGCAGCGGCCACTTCGTCTTGACTTTGACGCCGTTTCGCGATGGTGAACGGAAAAAGCACATTGCAAGGAATGAACGAGCCATGCTGATCATCGCGGGTCTCGGTAATCCCGGCGGCAAATACGCCGGAAACCGCCACAACATCGGCTTCATGGCCGTCGATGCCATTTACCGTCGCCATAATTTTTCGCCTTGGTCGAAGAAGTTCAAGGCTGAGATTGCCGAGGGCGAGATAGCGGGCGAGAAGGTGCTGCTCATCAAGCCCCAGACCTACATGAACCTCTCGGGCGAAGCCGTCGGCGAGGCCATGCGTTTTTACAAACTGCAGCCCGCCGACCTCGTTGCGATCTATGACGAACTCGACTTGCCCTCCGGCAAGGCCCGCCTCAAGACAGGCGGTGGCCATGGCGGCCATAACGGCATCAAGTCGCTGGACGCTCATTGCGGCAAGGAATATCGCCGGCTGCGACTCGGCATCGGTCACCCCGGCGTCAAGGAACTCGTGCAGCATCACGTTCTCAGCGACTTCGCAAAGGCCGACCAGGCCTGGCTTGAACCGCTGCTGGATGCGCTTGCCGACAATGCCGACATGCTGGTCCGCAAGGAAGATTCCCAGCTGATGAACAAGCTGGCCCTTGCGCTCGGCGGCAATGTCGAAGAGGAGAAGCCGAAGCCGGAGAAGAAGGCGGCGGCAAAGTCCCATATCCACCAGGCCCGCAATCATAACCAGCCAAAGCTGCCTGCAACTGGGCCAATGGCTGAAATGCTGAAGAAAATGTTCGGCAACAAGGGCGATTGAACCATGTCTGCCGGCGAACTCGTCATCCGCGCCGCCGAGATTGGCGATCTGCCGGGCGTGCTTGCCCTTTACCATGAGCTCAACCCAACTGATCCGGTCATGGACCGCGCGTTTGCCGAAGGTGACGCTGGTCATCGTCCCCAATCTGACCCGGCATGGCGCGTCTTATGCACTGATCGAGAACGTTGTTACTGCTGCCGATCACCGGCAGCGTGGCTACGGACGGGCCTTGATCCTGCATGCCATCGAAACGGCATGGAAGGCCGGCTGCTACAAGGTGATGCTCCTTACCGGCTCGAAGGATCCGGCAACGCTGCGTTTCTACGAGAACTGCGGTTTCAGACAGGACAAGACCGGCTACCAGATCCGACGACCGGCTGACGACTAAGCTCAGAGCAGCCCGAGCCTGAAAAGAAGGAGAATGCTGGGAAGCCTGGTTAGAGATCGCAAGCTATTCCTCCGGCTCCGCCGTCAGCATCAGGGGAAAGCCGGCCTCCTTGGCATAATCCATCGCCTCCTTGACCTTGGTCTCGGCGATATCCTTCGTACAGACCACAACGACGCTCGATCCCATCTTGTGCGCTGTCATCATCACACGATAGCCAACCTCCTCACTCATGCGGAAGACAGCCTTGAGGATCATCACGACGAATTCGCGCGGCGTGTAATCGTCATTGAACAGGATGACCTTATAGAGCTTCGGCCGATCCAGCTTCGGTTTAGACTTTGTCTTCGGTTTAAGGGCAATATCGTTGTCACTCATCGGAAACCCACCGTTGATGACATGAAGAAGCGAGAACAGATCGCCAATATCTATATTGCGCTGCAAAGGCGACCCTTCAACCCTCGCAATGCAAGAGACTTGCGCGAAAAGCTTGACCGCAAGGCGCGTTTTATCCCATAGCCAGCACCAACGAATTCAAGAACAGCAGGTTTCTGGCCATGGGCTTCAAATGCGGTATCGTCGGTCTGCCGAATGTCGGCAAATCGACCCTCTTCAACGCGCTCACAAAGACGGCAGCAGCGCAGGCGGCAAACTATCCCTTCTGCACGATCGAACCGAACACCGGCGAAGTCGCCGTTCCTGATCCCCGCATGCAGAGGCTCGCAGTGGTCGCCGGCTCCAAGGAAATCATCCCGACCCGCATCTCTTTCGTAGATATCGCCGGCCTGGTGCGCGGCGCTTCGAAGGGTGAAGGCCTCGGCAACAAATTCCTCGCCAATATCCGCGAAGTCGATGCAGTCGTGCACGTGCTGCGCTGCTTCGAGGACGACGACATCACGCACGTCGAGGGTCGCATCAATCCGGTCGGCGATGCCGACACGATCGAAACCGAACTGATGCTGGCCGACCTCGAAAGCCTTGAGCGCCGTGTCGAGCAGACGCGCAAGCGCGCCACGGGCAAGGACAAGGATTCGATATCCCAGCTGCCGGTCATGGAAGCCGTGATCAAGCTGCTGAACGAAGGCAAGCCCGCTCGCCTGCTCTTGAAGACTCTGGCGCCGGAAGAAATCGAGATCCTGAAGGGCCTCAACCTCCTGACCTCGCATCCGGTCCTCTATGTCTGCAACGTCGCGGAAGCCGACGCTTCGACCGGCAACGAGCACACCAAGGCAGTCGCCGCCATGGCCGAGAAGCAGGGCGCCGAATGCGTCATCATCTCGGCCGCGATCGAATCCGAAGTGGCCCAACTTCCTGAGGAGGAAGCGGCGGAGTTCCTCTCGGCGCTCGGCCTCGAGGAAGCCGGTCTCGATCGGTTGATCCGAGCCGGTTACCACCTGCTCGACCTGATCACCTATTTCACGGTTGGCCCCAAGGAAACACGCGCCTGGACGATCGTGCGCGGCACCAAGGCGCCGCAGGCGGCTGGCGTGATCCACACCGACTTCGAACGCGGCTTCATCCGCGCCTTCACCATCGGCTACGACGACTACATCAACTTCAAGGGTGAAGTCGGCGCCAAGGAAGCCGGCAAGGGCCGCGACGAAGGTAAGGAATACGTCGTCCAGGACGGCGACGTCATCCACTTCCGCTTCAATACCTGACGCGAACCGAGAAACTGCCGCCCTATGCCGGCGGCAGTTTCGCCTGCATGGCAGCCGGCAGCCTGCCCATGACGAACCGACGGAGCGGCATCCATCCCGTCCCGATCACCAGCACGATCGCGCCAACAGTCAGAAGCGTGATGTAGATGTAGGTATCGACCCGCGCGTCCCCCAGGCGGAAGATTCCGTAGAGCGCAAAGCCCAGCGACAGCAGGCCTGACGTCACGAATGCGCGCCGGTCAATGATAAGGCCGATCAACATAAGCGCGACGATGGTCACAACCACAACCGGCGTACGAAACGATACCGTCTGCAGCGCGGCAAGCGTGCCGCCGCTGAGCCCGGCTAGCGATATGACACTGTAGAGCAAGGCCGGCGCGGCACCGAGATGGAGCCAGAAGGCAACGTCGGAATTGATTGTACGACGAAGCGGGTCGCGCAGATCGAATGTCATCGCCAGTGCGAAAAGACCGACCGCACACGCGATCGCGATAATCGACAAGACGATGGGATGATTGACATCGAAGAGTGGATCGCCGCTCAGCCAGCCAAGCGCACGCAGAATCAATTGCAGCGCGACCACTGCCGCCCCCATGATCGTCAACGCAAGCGCGAGCGGTACGCGATAGAGCAGGTAGAAGAGCCCTAGAACGACTGGAAAGGAAAGGGTGTACTGCAGCGCAACGTTGCCACCTATCGGGATAAAAGAAGGCGAATCTTGCAGCCATTGCGCGCCGACAACTGCCGTCCAGATGGCAAGCGCAATCGTCAGCACGACGGCGGGCAACGCCAGCCTCTGACGTCGAACAAGGATCTCGGCGAGGACGACGATCGCTGGCAGCACGGCATAAACCGAAGCGATACCCCACAAGCCGGCCAACGCTACGACAATGCCGATGGTTATCAACACGTCATGGAAGCCACGCACGAAGCTTGGCGTTTCGGTATCCGAAAAAGGCACCGACCGTGGAGGCGCTTCGGACGACAGTTGATCGACCCTGACGCCGTGCGCGATCAGGAATGGTAGCAGCCGCTCAGCAGCCTGGCGCGGAATGAGACCCTCCCGCTCGGCTTCATCAAGGATCAACTTCAATTCGGGCATGGTCAAATTCTCGCGGGAATCGTTGAGTCGCTTCGAATGCTATTGTAGTCGTTTTGAAACTCCTACGAGGGAAAGAGGAATTTGTCCGATCAGAAACTTACCTTCGAAGATTTCCAGCCGGGGCGACGCTTTGCGCTCGGGCCGCGGTCGGTAACCGCAGCGGAGATCATCGAATTCGCCCGCGAATTTGACCCGCAGCCGATGCATCTGGACGAGGCGGCCGGTCGCGCCAGCATCCTCGGTGGCCTGGCGGCATCCGGCTGGCATACCTCGGCGCTGTTCATGCGCATGATGGCGGAGAGCTTTCTCGTCAATTCGTTCTCCCAAGGCGCGCCCGGCGTGGATTTCATGGAGTGGCGAAAGCCTGTTCTTGCCGGAGATACGCTTGCAGGTCATTCGACGGTCATAGAAACCCGCGCACTGCGCTCTAGGCCCGGCATCGGCATGGTGAAGTTCCGCCATGAAGTTTTAAATCAGAAAGCAGAACTCGTCTGTCGCGCCGAGAACTCGATCATGTTCGTCATGCGTGAAACGCTGGAGAAGACCGCATGATTATGGCGGAACGCTACGCCGCCGGCGAGAAGACCGACATCGGAAGCTATCTATTTACGGCCGAACGGATCATTCACTTTGCCGAGCGCTTCGACCCTCAACCATTTCACTTGGATGCGGAGGCTGCGAAGGCCACGCTCTTTGGTGGACACTGCGCTTCGGGATGGCACACTTGCGCGGCCTGGATGAAAACTTTCATCGCCTACTGGAGCGCCGAGTGCGCGCGCCTTGCAAGCGAGGGAGTGAAACCACCCAAGCTTGGTCCCTCCCCTGGGTTTCAGAAGCTTCAATGGCTGCGCCCGGTCTACGCCGGCGAGGAAGTGACCTACTCTGTCACGTTCCTTGCGAGCCGTCCCCTGGCGTCCCGTCCAGGGTGCCGGCTGAACAGTATTCTGTGCGAGGGGACGATCGCCGACGGCACGCCGGTCATCCGGTTCGAAAGCACCGTCATCGAATTCGAGTAAGCGCTAGCCTTAGAGCCTTTCAGAGTTAAATTGAAGCGTTCTGCCGGAGCAGGTTTTCGTCAGGGCAGAGGCGATTGGCGAAGGGCACACCCCAATGTACGTCTGAGCCGATCGCCTCTGATCCTGGTGGAAAGATGCCCGGCCCTAGCTGGTTCGCAAGCAAACCACCGGGGTTGGCTGAAACGGGCCGCCTGATCGACCGGCCGGCTTGGCCGTAGGAAATGGCTACGACGCGCGCCGACCGGTCGACCATTCGACTCCGTTTGAGCCAACAGAACGCTTTAACCCTGAAAGGCTCTAATGGCCCGCGAACTCCACCAGCGTACGGACGTCGACGCCCAGCTCTTCCAGCTTCTTGCGGCCACCGAGATCAGGCAGGTCGATGACGAAGCAGGCCGAAACGACCTCCGCCCCCATCTGCCGCAAAAGCTGCGTGGCGGCGACCGCCGTTCCTCCGGTCGCGATCAGGTCGTCGACGAGAATGACCTTCTCACCCGGCTGCACCGCATCCCGATGCATCTCCATCTCGTCGACACCGTATTCCAGGCTATAGGCTACCCGCACGGTATCGCGCGGCAGCTTGCCCTTCTTGCGGATCGGTACGAACCCCGCCGAAAGCTGATGCGCGACCGCACCGCCCAGAATGAAGCCCCGAGCTTCGGTTCCGGCAATCTTGTCGATCTTCAACCCGGCATAGGGCTGCACCAGTTCATCGACGGCGCGGCGGAAGGCGCGCGGATTGCCGAGAAGCGTGGTGATGTCGCGGAAAATGATGCCGGGCTTCGGGTAGTCCGGGATGGAGCGGATGCTGGCTGCAAGCTCCGAAATCGTATCGCTCATGGAATGTCCATACTCTGCATGCTTCAATTCGGCTGCACCCTATCAATTGCCGCAGACGGAACCAACAAAAAAGGCGGCCCCAAGGCCGCCTTTCACTAGACTCTGGAGCGAAGCTCTCAGTGTTCCTTGTTCGCGTAGACCGAGCGCTTGGTCAGGTAGATCAATCCCGTGAAGATGGCCAGGAAGACCATGACCATGAAGCCCGTACGCTTGCGCTCTTCAAGGTGCGGTTCAGCGGCCCACATCAGGAAGGATGCAACGTCCTTGGCATACTGGTCGACCGTCGCCGGCGAGCCGTCGTCATATGTTACCTGACCGTCGGAGAGCGGTTTTGGCATGGCCAGTGCGGCAGCATTGGCGAAGTACGGGTTGTAGTGCGTGCCTTCAGCGACCTGAACACCAGCCGGCGGCTGTTGATCGTAGCCGGTCAGCAGCGAATAGATGTAATCAGGACCACCTTCCTGATAGCCGCCGACGAACGGGATCATGTCGATCAGAAACTGCGGGAAACCGCGCTCGATACCGCGCGCCTTCGCGATCAGCGAGAAGTCCGGAGGAGCCGCACCGTTGTTGGCCGCTGCGGCCGCTTCGTGGTTCGGGAACGGCGACGGGAAGTGATCCGACGGAATGGCCTTACGGGTAAACATGTCACCACTTGCGTTCGGACCGTCCTGAACTTCGTAGTTCGCCGCTAAGGCCTTCACCTGAGCGTCGGAGTAGCCAAGATCCCCAAGTGTACGGAAAGCCACAAGGTTCATTGAGTGACAGGCTGCACAAACTTCCGTGTAGACCTTCAGACCGCGCTGCAATTGGCCCTTGTCATAGTGGCCGATGGGACCGGCAAAGGTCCACTCTTCATGCTTTGGATGAAGCAGCGGATAGTGCGGCGTTGCGCCTTCCGCATGATGTGCCGGCTCAGCGCCGTTCGATGATGCGGCTTCCTGGGCGAATGCCGCGCCGCTCAAACCAGCGACGACAGCAAGCGACAGGAGGCTTGTAACAAGCTTTTTCATGTTTCTCTTCCCTTCCTGTCGCACGTTCAGGCCTTGACCGGCTCAGCGGCCGCCGCCTTGTTGCGCTTTTCCAGAACCGCTTCCGTAATTGAATTGGGCAAGCGGCGCGGCGTCTCGACGAGGCCGAGAACCGGCATGGCAACCAGGAAGAAGGCGAAGTACAGCAGCGTGCAGATCTGCGAGATGGTGGTGTACAGGCCCTCGGCAGGCTGGGAACCGAGCCAACCGAGAACGATCGCATTGGCGACGAACAACCAGTAGAACAGCTTGTACCACGGGCGGTAGACAGCCGAGCGAACCTTCGACGTGTCGAGCCACGGCAGGAAGAACAGCACGATGATGGCGCCGAACATGACCAGAACGCCTGCAAGCTTCGAGTCGATCGGTCCGATATTGAAGGTGATCGAGCGCAGCATCGCGTAGAACGGCAGGAAGTACCATTCCGGAACGATATGGGCCGGCGTCTTCAACGGGTCAGCCGGGATATAGTTATCCGGGTGACCGAGGAAGTTCGGCATGTAGAAGACGAAGTAGGCGTAGACCAGCAGGAAGACCGAAACGCCAAGCGCGTCCTTGAGGGTCGCATAAGGCGTGAAGCGAACAGTGTCCGTCTTGGTCTTGACTTCGACGCCGGTCGGATTCGTCTGGCCGACAACGTGCAGCGCCCAGATATGCAGGACAACAACGCCGGCAATAACGAAGGGCAGCAGGTAGTGCAGCGAGAAGAAGCGGTTCAGCGTCGGGTTCTCGACGGCGAAGCCACCGAGCAGGAACTGCTGGATCCACTCGCCAACCAGCGGGAATGCCGAGAAGAAGCCGGTGATAACCGTCGCGCCCCAGAAGGACATCTGACCCCAGGGCAGAACGTAGCCCATGAAGCCGGTCGCCATCATCAGGAGGTAGATCAGAACACCGAGGATCCAGAGGATTTCGCGCGGCGCCTTGTAGGAGCCGTAATAGAGACCGCGGGCGATGTGCAGATAAACGGCAACGAAGAAGAAGGACGCGCCGTTGGCGTGCATGTAGCGCAGCAGCCAGCCGTGGTTCACGTCACGCATGATCTTCTCGACGGAGTTGAACGCAACCGTCGTTTCCGCGGCATAGTGCATGGCAAGCACGACACCGGTCAGGATCTGCACGACGAGCATGACCGCAAGCATGGCGCCGAAGGTGTAGGCATAGTTCAGGTTACGCGGAACCGGATATGCGACAAAGCTGTCATAGACCATGCGCGGCAAAGGCAGGCGCGCATCGATCCACTTCTCAAGGCCGGTTGATGGCTCGTAGCTGGAATGGCCACTCATAAATCAGTCCCCCTCAACCGATCTTGATTACTTTATCGGAAATGAACGAATAGGTCGGGATCGCCAGGTTCTGCGGCGCCGGACCTTTGCGGATGCGGCCGGCCGTATCGTAGACCGAGCCATGGCAGGGACAGAACCAACCATTGTATTCGCCGGCCTGACCGAGCGGGATGCAGCCCAGATGGGTGCAGGAGCCGATCATGACGATCCAGTTTTCCTTGTCCTTGCCGGCGGAACGGTCGACAGCCGTCGCCTGCGCGTCAGAAGGCAGGTTGGCGTTGCGGGCAACCGGATCCTTCAGGTCGGACAGCGGCACTTCATCGGCCGCCTTCACTTCCTCGGGCGTACGGTTGCGAATGAAGATAGGCTTGCCGCGCCACTTGGCGGTCAGCGACATTCCGGGCTCAAGACTGGAAACGTCGACTTCGATGGAAGCCAGAGCCAATGTCGAAGCATCCGGACGCATCTGATCGATAAACGGCCAAGCGACCGCAACGGCGCCCACGGCGCCCGCCATACCAGTGGTGAGATAAAGGAAATCACGGCGAGTGGGCTCACCCGTGATCTCGCTTGTCGTTTCGTGTTCGCTCACGGCTTAAACCATCCTCTGCGCAATTTTTGCGGAACTCCGCCCTTCCCCTCGCGGCGGCGAATCTGTCGCGACACAATTCGACCATAGATTCCCCACCAATCCGGCGCGTTCTAAGCTTGATCGCAAATTATGTCCAGCCTTGGCAAGGCCATGAGGGCACAATGTCGCGGGAATTTTCAGATGATTTTCGAAGACAATCACATGCTTGCCACAGTTGTGCATTGCACCAATTCGAACCTCGTGCTAGGCGACCGCCACTAACCTCTCCCTATCCCAGCGCCCGCCGATGAAAGACACTTTATACTGCATAGGGAGTGTCCTCCTCTCGCTGTTGCTGGCGCTGATGTCTTTGCGCTACATCACATACGTTTGGCTTCTCGCCTTCGTTTACAGCTTTCAGATCCATTTTGCCCTGGTTGCGGTCGCAGGGTGCCTCGTCCTTCTACTCCTCAAACGGCACTGGTATGCCTACCTGCTACTGACCGTCGCGGTAGTGTTGCTGGGGCATGGCGTTATCATGCTGAGGGAATTCGCCTCTCTGCCAGCGGCTGCTGATACGCCACCACTTTTCAGCGTGATGTCCTTCAACATCGAGCACGAGAACTTCTCCAATGCCGGGCAAATTGCGGATTTCATCGTCGCCTCGAATGTCGATGTCGTGAACATCCTGGAGGCAGCTCCGCTTCGCCCCTATATCGCACGCCTGTCCGGCACATATCCGTACCGCATCGGCTGCGGCGAAGAGATCAACCAATGCGACACGCTCGTCCTCTCGAAGCGTCGATTCATCGAGAAGAAAGTCCGCAGCCTTGGCGAACTGTGGCAAAATCGGCTGACATATTCGGTCATCGACTTCGAGGGAACGAAGATCAATTTCCTCGCGGCCCATCTCGCCAAACCCTACTTCGATGACTTCCAGGGAGACGAACTCGACGATCTCGGGTCCGTGACGGGCGCTATCGACGGGCCGCTCGTCCTCACCGGAGACTTTAATTCAGCGATCCTGGACCCACGCATCCAGCGTTTCATACGCACGACTGGCTTTCAGACGGTCTTTCCCGAGCCGGCGACCTGGCCGATCAGGGCGCGTGACTTCGGCATCAGCATCGACCACGTCCTCGCCCGTCCGCCGCTGCGATTGAAGTCCGTCCAGCGGATCGCGGACAATATGGGATCAAACCACTTTGGCCTCATCGCCGAGTTTGCCATCGACCCTTGACGCTGGCCGCGACACGTCGAAATCGGTGGCAAGGAACCCACCGGATTGCCGCGCCCAGAGATCGGCGTAGAGACCTCCACGTTTCAGGAGGGTCTCATGCGTGCCCTCCTCTATGATCTTGCCATCGTCAACGACGATCAGTCGGTCGAGTGCGGCAATGGTCGAGAGCCGATGCGCGATGG
Source organism: Rhizobium sp. R693 (assembly GCF_002211315.1). Classification (NCBI taxonomy): domain Bacteria; kingdom Pseudomonadati; phylum Pseudomonadota; class Alphaproteobacteria; order Hyphomicrobiales; family Rhizobiaceae; genus Rhizobium; species Rhizobium sp. R693. Next base: position 111,005 of record NZ_LOKY01000002.1, read on the forward strand.
CAAGCACCGTCTTGCCTTGCATGAGGCCGATCAGATTGGATTGGATCGCCTCTTCCACTTCGGAATCGAGCGCCGATGTGGCTTCGTCGAGAACGAGTATTGGCGCGTCCTTCAGCATGACACGAGCAATCGCGATGCGCTGGCGCTGGCCGCCGGAGAGCTTCACCCCACGCTCGCCGACATGGGCGTCGAAGCCCTTACGGCCATTCTGATCTTGCAGGCGCTCGATGAAGCCAAGCGCCTCCGCACGCAATGCTGCCTCCGTCAATTTCGCCTCGCCCGCATCAGGGCGCCCAAACAGGATATTGTCCCGGACCGAGCGATGCAGCAACGACGTATCCTGACTGACGACGCCGATCTGCATCCGCAGAGACTCCTGGCTGACCGCCGCAATATTCTGGCCGTCGACCAAGATCTGCCCGCCTTCGAGGTCGTACAGCCGTAGCAGCAGGTTCACCAGCGTCGACTTGCCCGCACCGGAGCGCCCGACGATGCCGACCTTCTCACCTGGTTCGATCGTGAGTGAAAAGTTGCCGATGACGCCGTTTGGCCTGCCATAGTGAAAAGAGACGTTCTCGAAGCGGATGCCAGGCTGGCGGATCACAAGATCGCGGGCACCCGGGCGATCGACGAGCCCTAGCGGCTGCGCGATCAACTCGGCGGCATTCTGGATTGTGCCGAGGTTACGCATGATGCCGTTGAACTGGGTCATCAGTCGGCCGAGAAGGAAATTGAGGCGCAGCACAAGCGCCAGCGAGAAGGCCACCGCGCCGGAACTGACGAGACCAGCCAGCCACAAATGAACGCTCAGTCCGGCCATTGTAACGATCATGATGCCCGAGAGCAGCGCCATCGAGGCGCGTACACCGGTGATGAAGCGCGTGAACCGCAGTACGGTATGCTGATAGAAGTCGAAGCCTTGCCGCATGTAGCGGTCGCTCTCCTCGTCGCGCGCAAACAACTTCAGTGTCTGGATGTTGCTGTAGGCATCCACCATACGCCCGTTGATCATCGACGCGGCTTCAGCCGTTTCCCGGGAATGGAATCGGATGCGCGGCACGAAATAGCGCGCGAGAACGCCGAATACGCAGAGCCAGCAGAGCACGACCACGGCAAGCGAGAAGTCCAGCCTGGCGACGAGGACCAGCGTCGTCGCCGCGTAGATACCGACGAACCAGACGCTCTCCATCAGCGACGTCACCAGGTCGCCCGTGGCCTGGCCGGCCGACCAGACCTTGGTGACGACGCGGCCGGAGAAATCGCTTTGAAAGAAAGAGAGCGATTGCCGCGAAACATGCAGGTAGGATTGCCAGCGCGCGAGGTTATAGAAGCCGGGCGTAATCACCTGCTGATCCACGAGCGCAATCAACAGCGCAACGACAGAGCGGACGATGCCGATAAGCACGAGCATACCGAACAGTTCAGCGCCGTGCGCTGCAAGGAGGCCGCTCCAGCCTGCCGCCGGTGTGATCGTCGCGAGGATATCGACAAGCCGGCCAACGAACCAGAAGAGCGCCGCCTCGATTGCCGCCGACATGCCGCCGAGGACGAGCATGGCCACGAACGGCGCCTTCGCCTGACCGATGTAGAACCAGATGAATCCAAACGTGGAGCGCGGTGGCTGAATGTTTTCCCGCGGCGCAAAGGGATTAATCCAATTTTCGAAGACACGGAGGAGTCGTTTTATCAGCATAAATGCGATATAGGATTATTAGCCAGAGCGGGAAAGCAACGGCCCCAGGGCGCAACCTTATATTTTCGTAACAATCGGTAACAACAACGGCATCACCGTTGAATGAGACTGACCTCGTGACAATCTCGGGGTACAATGGATTTTTACGGGAGACGGCCGCGATGCAAGCAAGGAAGACAGTCATGTCGAGTATTCCGCTGCCCCTTGCGGAACGACTTGATGCAATCGTTGAACAGCTGGAAATATCTTACGACGAAGTTATCGCCGAGGCGATCTCTGCGTGGGTCGATCGTGAGGAAGAGCGGCGTCTGTTTGCGTTGCGTACGCTTGCGTCGACCAACAGCATGCTTGTCGAAGGAAACCGCGTGAAAGACTGGGCAGACAGCCTCTGATCCGACACACATCAAATGCAAATGAGAAGCCCTCCCCGCACCCGCAGGGAGGGCTTCTGGTTCATTCGGCCGCCTCTTCCGCTTCTTCGGAATGGTCGGCCAGGAAGCCGCCCGACTGGCGGTTCCACAGGTCGGCGTAAATGCCGCCCTGTTCGACAAGCTCGGCATGGGCTCCTGCCTGGATGATCTTGCCCTTGTCGAGCACGATCAAGCGATCCATCTCCGTCAGGGTCGACAGGCGGTGAGCGATTGCAATCACCGTCTTGCCTTCCATCAGCGCAAACAGGTTTTCCTGAATCGCTGCCTCGACCTCGGAGTCGAGCGCCGACGTCGCTTCGTCGAGCACCAGGATCGGCGCGTCCTTCAGGAAGACGCGGGCGATCGCGATGCGCTGACGCTGGCCGCCGGAGAGCTTCACGCCGCGTTCGCCGACCTGCGCGTCAAGCCCTGTCCGGCCCTGCATGTCGACAAGCCCTTCGATGAAGTCCCAGGCATTGGCGCGTCTGGCGGCTTCGATCACCTGGGCATCCGTCGCATCCGGGCGGCCATAGGCGATGTTGTCGCGGATCGACCGGTGCAGCAGGGACGTATCCTGCGTCACGACACCGATCAATTCACGCAGGCTCTCCTGGGACACGCCCGAGATGTCCTGCCCATCGATCGTGATGCGGCCAGCCTCCAGATCGTAGAAGCGCAGCAACAGGTTCATCAGCGTGGTCTTGCCGGCGCCGGAGCGACCGACCAGACCGACCTTCTCACCCGCCTTGATGTCGAGAGAGAGATTGTCGATGACGCCTTTGCCCTTGCCATAGTGGAAGCGGATGCGATCGTAGTGGATTGCGCCCTTCTTCGCTGACAGCTGCGGCGCGCCCGGCTTGTCGACGATGTCGTGCTTTTTCGTCATCATCTCCATGCCGTCATAGACCGTGCCGATGTTCTCGAACAACGCCGAGACTTCCCACATGATCCACTGCGACATGCCGTTGACACGCATGGCAAGACCAATGGCGATGGCGATGGCGCCCACCGAAATCTGCCCGTTTAGCCAGAACCAGATGGACAGACCCGACACCACGAAGAGTGCCACGCAGTTGTTCACATAGACAGATATGTGAAACAACGTGACGCGGCGCATCTGCGCATGAACGGTTCCGAGGAACTCCTCCATGCCGCTACGCGCGTAGGTCTCCTCGCGGCCGGCATGTGAGAACAGCTTGACGGTCGCGATGTTCGTGTAGCTGTCAACCACCCGCCCGGTCATCATCGAGCGCGCATCCGCCTGCTGCGCCGCGATCTTGCGAAGCCGTGGCACGAAGTAGGCGACGATGCCGATATAGACGGCGAGCCAAACGAGGATCGGTATCATCAGCCGCCAGTCGGCAGCAGCGATAACGATGATCATCGACAGGAAGTACGTGACAACATAGACGAAGACATCGAGGATCTTCATCGTCGTCTCGCGAACCGCAAGCGACGTCTGCATCACCTTCGTCGCAACGCGTCCGGCGAACTCGTTGGCAAAGAAGGTCATGCTGTGACGCAGCAGGAAGCGATGCATCTGCCAGCGTGCGATCATCGGATAGTTGCCGAGAAGCACCTGATGCATGATGAGCGAATCCAGCCCAGCCGCCAGCGGTAGGCCAAGGAGGATCAACGATCCCATCCACGCCAATCTCGGCCACTCCGTTTGCAGGAATGTCGCCTTGTCGGCTTTGGTCAGCCAGTCCACAATGTCGCCCAGGAACTGGAAGAGCGCCACCTCGCCCACGGCGATCAGCGCGGTCAGGACTGCCATGATGGCGAGCCACGGTGCTGCCGGCTTCGTATAATGCCAGCAAAATGCAAAGAGGCCCTTCGGAGGAGCAATCGGCTCCTCGCTGGGGAAGGGATTGAGTCGCTGTTCGAACCAGCCAAACATGAAAATGCTCCGAAACTTGATCGCTCCGGCCTCCCGACTCGCGCAAAACGGCGCTTGAGCTCATATGGGAACCGGACGTTCACGGGGCGAGGCCACGACAGCCGCGCAATGGATTAGAAATGGGAATTCAGGAAAGAAATGGCACTAGGCGTGCCAGATCGCCACTCGTGGGTTCACGCATCGAGAGCGCATACGCGGCAACATTTCCATCTGGCGCTCCCTTTTGGCGATTAAAAGATGTGCACCCTTAACGCGAATTAAGCAGAATTTCCAGCCCCGACCGGCCGGAAATTGAACAATTATAGGCCTAAATGCGTCCTGTTGCGCCAAAATCACAGTTGCAATAGGTGTCTCTCGAAGAAAGCGGAAACGACGACACCCACTATGGCAGACCTCAGACTAGCCCTCTATCAGCCTGACATCCCGGGGAATACCGGTACTATCCTGCGTCTTGCCGCCTGCCTCGGCTTTGCCGTCGACATCATCGAGCCGGCAGGTTTTGACATATCGGATCGCAATCTCAAGCGGGCTGGTATGGATTATATCGCTGCTGCCGCCCTCACCCGCCACGTCAATTGGGACCGTTTCGAGGAATGGCGAAGGGCCACCGGCCGCCGCCTGATACTGGCATCCACCAAGGCGGCCGAACGCTACACCGACTTGGAGTTCCTGCCCGACGACATCCTCCTGTTCGGCCGCGAGAGCGCCGGCGTCCCCGATCACGTGCACGCGGCAGCGGACGCCCGGATACTTGTCCCCATGATAGAGGGCCAACGCTCCATCAACGTCGCCGTCTCGGCGGCAATGATCGTTGGAGAGGCCATGCGGCAGACAGTCTGGCGTTGACTTCTGGCCTCAATGACGCAAATGCCGATACAGCCTCAGAATATGTCGCGAATGGCGTTGTGAATTCCCCCAAGCGGCGTATAGTTTTTAGCCGGACAATAAAAAGAATGTCCGGAAAGCCATGTTTTCAATCACTTGGCAAAGAGAGATTCGAACAGAACGACGCTTGTTCGTGCAAGACGTAAAAGAAAGGCAGCATGGAATCCACCATCGTCATGATCAACCTGTTCGGCGCGGTAGCTCTGCTGCTGTTCGGTCTGGCACAGGTGAAGGACGGTGTCTCTAGAGCGTTTGGGGCGCGGTTGCGCACCGGCCTTGCCACCGGCACGCGCAGCGGCCTGCGCTCGTTCGTGTCGGGCTTCTTCGCGACGATCGCGCTGCAGAGCTCGACTGCCACGGCGTTGATGGTCGCCTCCTTCGTCGAGCGCGAATTGGTGAAGCCGCGCATGGCGCAAATCGTCTTGCTCGGTGCCAACGTCGGAACCGCTGTGACCGCCTGGATCGTGGCAACCGGCATAGAGTGGCTATCTCCACTGGTAATCCTCGCCGGCATGGTCCTCCATCGCAGTGGCTCGTCGTCGCGTCAGGGCGGCGGTACGGCGCTGATCGGCATCGGTCTGATGCTGTTGTCGCTGCATTTGTTGAGCAGTGCCACGGAGCCGATGCGCCAGTCGCCGGCGCTTGGTGCCTTCGTTGCCCTGCTCGACAATGCCTGGCCGGTCGCACTGGCCTTTTCCGCCGGCATCGCTTTCATCTCGTCGTCGAGCCTTGCCGCAGTCGTCCTCATTCTGTCGCTCGCCTCGACGGGCATCCTGTCGGCGGGACTGATCATCGTGCTGGTGCTCGGCGCCAATCTTGGTGGCGCCATTCCGCCTGTCATAGCATCGCTCTCCGGACCGGCTGCCGCCAAGCGTGTCACCCTTGGCAATCTGATCGTCCGAGCCATCGGCTGCCTGGTTGCGTTACCGCTCGCGAGCTTCGGTGCCGAATTGCTGGAAGCACTGCCACTGGCACCGGCAAAGCTGCCTGTGGACGCCCACCTCGGCTTCAACCTGATGCTTGCAGCACTTGCATGGCCCTTCTCGCGTCCCTTGTCGCGACTGATGCTCAGGCTGGTACCGGAACAGGCTCAGCCGGACAGCGGACCGAAATATCTCGACCAACACGAACTTTCGACGCCAGTTGTCGCCCTTGCCAGCGCCACGCGCGAGGTTCTCGGCGTCGGCGATCTGATCGAACGGATGCTGCTGCGCGCGTCAAGCGCTTTTGAAAGCAATGATCTGGCGAAGCTCAAGGAAATTCCATTACTGGAGAAACGCGTCGACAGCCTGCAGCAGGAAGTGAAAATCTACCTTTCGAAGCTGGGGCATGGTGGCCTGAGCGAAGAGGACGGTCGCCGCTCCATCGTCATCATCGACTATGCGATCAACCTCGAACACATCGGCGACATCATCGAGAAGGGCCTGATGCCGCAGGTGACGAAGAAGATCTCGCTCGGCTTGAAATTCTCCGAGGAGGGCTACGAAGAACTACGAAAGCTCTTCCACCTGACAATCGACAATCTGCGGATTGCCCAGACGATCTTCGTCACCCGCGACTTCAATCTCGCCAAGCAGTTGATGGAGGTGAAGGTCGAGGTTCGCCGGATGGAGAAGCAATCGTCGGAGCGGCATCTGGAGCGCCTGCGCGATGGTCGCGCCGACAGCCTTCAGACAAGCTCGCTGCACCTCGACATGTTGCGCGACCTGAAGCGCATCAACGCTCACATCGTCTCCGTCGCACACCCAATCCTCGACGAGAGCGGACTGCTGATCGAAAGCAGACTGAAAGGTGCGGCCGAATAGCGCTCAATCGGCGGACGGCAAGCGGCGCATCGTGAATTCGATCTGATCGCCTTCCAGCTGACGCCAGCTCTCGACTTCTGTCCAGTACGCCGCCTTGGGATACTCGTCGAACCATTCACGCGCCTTGGCGCGAGCCTCAAGCAGGTTGAGGCAATATGTTTGACGCACGAAACGGTCATTCTTCCGGGGTGTGCCCTCCGCCCGGTGGGTAGCAATCCGTCGTTTGAGACCCTCGAACGACGGAGGTCCAGGAATTTTCGTCATGAGCCTACCTCTGTGGGAAAAGGTAATATCGAAAGTCGCGTTTTGCGAGTCGAATCTGAGGAAGCCTCAATCACCCGCTATGCTGGCAGGACCGTGCCTCACCTGCTATCAGGACTGAAAAGACGAAAGCGCGAATCGACCTCTGACGCGCCCGGAGAAAGATAAGATGGAAAGACCCGAACTTCCGATCGGCCTGCCTGACGATATCGAAGAGAAGAAGTCCGTCGCCCGCGCCTGGTTCGAGAGCCTTCGCGACACTATCTGCGCCTCCTTCGAAGCGTTGGAAAACGAACTGACCGGCCCGCTATCGGACAGAGAGCCAGGCCGTTTCGTGGCCAAGGACTGGTCGCGCGAGAATGGTGCAGGCGGTGGCGGCCGGATGTCGATGATGCACGGCCGCGTCTTCGAGAAGGTTGGCGTGCACACTTCCACCGTCTATGGCGAGTTCGCGCCCGACCTCCGCGCTCAGATGCCCGGCGCCAAGGAGGATCCTCGCTTCTGGGCCTCCGGCATCTCGCTCATCGCCCATCCGGTCAATCCTAACGTGCCCGCCGTGCACATGAACACGCGCATGGTGGTGACCTCAAGTCGATGGTTCGGTGGCGGCGCCGATCTGACGCCGGTGCTTGACCGCCGCCGCACGCAGGAAGACGAGGACAGCCAGTTGTTCCACAAGGCGATGGAGATCGCCTGTCGCAGCCACTCCGGCGTCGCCGATTACGCTGCTTACAAGACATGGTGCGACGAGTATTTCTTCCTCAAGCATCGCAACGAGCCGCGCGGCATCGGCGGCATCTTTTATGACTGGCTCCATTCCGGCGAGGAAGCAGGCGGTTGGGATGCCGATTTCGCCTTCACGCGCGATGTCGGCAGGGCATTCGCCATGGTTTATCCGCGGATCGTTCGCTCGAACTTCAATAAACAGTGGACAGACGCGGATCGTGACGAACAATTGATTCGCCGTGGGCGCTATGTTGAGTTCAATCTGCTCTACGATCGAGGTACAATCTTTGGCCTCAAGACAGGAGGAAATGTAGAGTCCATTCTCTCGTCTCTGCCCCCTCTCGTGCTCTGGCCTTGACCGGACAAATAAAGAGGGCTGGAGGGCTTAAATTCGGAAACTGGACCACTAGGTTTAGGCATGTACGCGTAACAATCGGAGGAGGATTGTTCATGACGATACAAAGCAGCTCTGCGGCATCGGCGGGTGCTCACGAGCCTCTTATGCCCTTGGATACGCCCGAGTTTCTACGCCGGATTGCGGAACGGCTGCGGGCAAAAAGCGGCTCCGACTTGCCGCTTTCCTGCTTCATCGAGCAGGTAAAGCTTCAACTGGCCGGTGGCAAGACGCCGGAGGAACTCGACCTCGCGGCAAATCAAGACAACAAAGCAGCAGTAGATTGCTACAGAGCCTGGGCGATGCCGGAATAACGAGAAAATGACCGCCGGCCGGTCCTTCGCGCCGGCCGGACCGGAACCTTCTTACCGCTTCGAACATTCAAACATTGCGGCAGCGCGCAATGGCATGAAATCCGACAGAAGGAGGAAAAAATGAGACTCTTCGAATGTGGAACTCTTGTCCCCGGATGCGACTGGCATACCCGGGCGAATGATGATGCGGAGATCGTCCGCCGCGTCGTCGAGCACATGAGGAGCGCTCACGGGGAAACCGTGATCCGCGAGAACATGATCGACAACATCAAGGCCCGGATTCGCAACGAGGCGACGGCCGCTTAGCTATTTGTCAGACTGTTCAGCCGGGCGAGCAGCGCCGCCCGGTCCGGAGCGAAGTTTTCTCCGACCCAGAAATCTTCCAAAGCCGACAGCGTCTCACCAACCTGCTTCCCGGCCGGCACGCCCGCACCCAAGACGTCGCCGCCATTGATCGGGAACTGCGGCTTCCTCCAGCCTTGCGCCAATTCAAGCAGCTTACTGAGCCTCGCCGAGCGAGCCATCTCCTGCATGTCGCCTTCCGCCTTGCCCCGTGCCGTTGCCAGCGCAAGTTTCAAACGTGTTAGTATCCCGTCCGCGCCGTGCCGGTAGAGCAATCGCGCAAAGGCAACCGACGACAATTCGTCATTGATAACAGGCGCTTTGGCCCATGCTTTGAACCAGGCGGCCTCGGCATTGGAAAGCTTAAGGCGTATCGCCATCTTCTCCAGCCGATCAGCATCGGGTGGAATGATGGCGGCGAGGCGTAGAAGCGGATCCGGTCTCCAGCCAAGCACTTGCTCCGTGCCGATCAGCGTCGGAATGGTGTCGATACCCCACTTCTCTGTCTCCGGCAGGATTTCGCTGAGCACGCCGACCTGCCGCATCCACAGGAGTGCCCGGCCAGGATCCCCGGCGCCGAGCAACTTGCGGAGTTCCGACCATACCCTTTCGGCGGAAAGTGTCTTCAGCTTGTCCCGAGCCGCTGCGCATGCCCTCAGCCCATCCGCGTCCGGACGACCGGAACCATAATAGGCGAAGAACCGGAAAAATCGCAGGATACGCAGATAGTCCTCGGCAACACGCGTCGCCGCGTCCCCGATGAAGCGGATATTGCGCTTCTCGATATCGGCAAGACCACCGACCAGGTCGATCACATCACCTTTGGCGTCGACATAAAGTGCATTGATGGTCAGGTCGCGACGCTCCGCATCCGTCTGCCAATCCGAACTGAAGGCGACCTTGGCCCGGCGCCCGTCAGTTTCCACATCGGCCCTCAGCGTCGTGACCTCGAAGGGCTTGCCATCAATGACAAGAGTCACGGTGCCATGTGCCACGCCGGTCGGAACAGCCTTGATGCCAGCGGCAGCCGCACGCTCGATGACCTGTTCCGGCGTGAGTGTCGTCGCAACATCGATATCACTGACCGGGAGCCCCATGAGACTGTTGCGGACGGCACCGCCGACGACGCGCCCCTCTCCTCCATCGGCGTTGAGCAGCGTGAACACGCGCGTCAGCGCCGGGTCCTTGAACCATGCCTCGTGGCCAAGGTTGGTCATGCATAGAGCCTTTCATAGAGGGTGCGAACGATGCCGGCGGTAATGCCCCAGATCATCCGGCTTTCATAGGGCACCCGGTAGAAATGCCGTTCGAGCCCGTCGAGCACGCGCCGGTCGCGGCTATGATTGGCCGGATTCATGAGAAAGGACAGCGGCACCTCGAAGACGTCATCCACTTCCGTTGGATTAAGCTTCAGCTCGAAACCGCGCCGGACAACCGCCAGCACCGGCGTAATGCGGAAGCCCGTCGACGCGAGATAGTTCGGAAGCCGCGCCACCGTCTCGACGAACGACCCGTCGATACCGATCTCCTCCTCGGTTTCACGGATTGCAGCCTTTTCGGCGGAGCCGTCGATAGCGTCGATCTTCCCACCCGGAAACGCAATCTGTCCGGAGTGCTTGCGCAGCGTCGCCGTGCGCTGTGTAAAAATTACATGCGCATCATCACCATCGTCGATGACCGGCACGAGCACCGCAGCATCTCGAAGTTTGAAGGTCTCAACCTGAGTAATAATATCGGGGTTGAGAATATGATCGCCATGGTCGCGCCAGGAGAGATCCACCGGGCCACCACTCTGGTGAAGGGCGCGACGGCGGAATTCAGCCGCTGAATAGAGCGAACGGTTTTCGATCAAAGCATTGGTCATCGGGAAAGTGCATCCAGTTCGTCCGCGGGCATTACGGGAAAAGTCATCCCCCCGGAGCGGAGACAAAACATCGTCTTGCCATCGACTTCAAGGCGCTCGCCGAGTTCGACGAGTTCGTACATGATGGGCCGCGAAACCAGCGCTTCCAGCCGCCCACGCACATGAAGATAGGGCTTCAACTCGCTGTTTTCACCGTGAATTACAAAGCGAAGAGGATGCTCCGGCCCAGCCTCGACCACGTCGCCGACATTGGTCCGGAACGTCAGCAGCGGCTCACCATCCCTTTCACCGGCGTTCATTTCAACGGCCACGAACTGCGCATCTACAACGCGGATACCCACCCTTTCCACGGGCGTTACAAGGTAGGTCTTCCCATCCTCATCCTTGCGGAGGACAGTCGAAAACAACCTGACAAGCGGCGCCCGGCCGATCGGCGTTCCCATGTAGAACCACGTGCCGTCCGCTCGGATTTCCATATCGATATCGCCGCAGAACGGCGGATTCCACTTGTCGACGGGCGGAAGGCCGCGGGCTTTGGCTCCTGCGTCGCCGGCCGCGCGCGAAATCAGCGCGGCAAGACCGGCCGCATCCGTTGTCGCCTTGATCTCTTCGGCTGCCATTCTTCTGTCCCGGTTTGTCTTTAACTCCAGAGGGTCACGAGATAGTCATTCGGAACGAACTTGTCAGCCCGCAACATCTCCATAACTCTATCTGGTATGACGATTGCGTGTAAGTCTGCCGATTCGCGACGAAAGATATCAGCCGCTGGAGATGCCTTATGGGTATGATGAAGACCGAAGCCCCTCTCGATGAAAAGGCGATCATCGCCGCGGCCGAGAAGGCCCTTGCAGATATTGCCGCCGTCCGGGGCGAAGTCTCGAAGGTGATCTTCGGCCAGGAAAGCGTCGTGGAGAACACCCTCCTCGCGGTTCTCTCGGGCGGCCATGCCTTGCTGGTCGGCGTCCCGGGCCTTGCCAAGACCAAACTCGTCACGACGCTCGGCGAAGTGCTCGGCCTTGCCTCCAACCGCATCCAGTTTACACCGGATCTGATGCCCTCCGATATCCTGGGCTCGGAAGTGATGGACCAGGACGACAGCGGCCGCCGCTCCTTCCGTTTCGTCAAGGGCCCGGTGTTCGCCCAGCTCCTCATGGCCGACGAAATCAACCGGGCGTCGCCGCGCACGCAGTCGGCCCTGCTGCAGTCCATGCAGGAATACCACATCACCGTCGCCGGGCATCGCTATGACTTGCCCGCTCCGTTCCACGTCCTTGCCACCCAGAATCCGCTGGAACAGGAAGGCACTTATCCTCTACCGGAGGCCCAGCTCGACCGCTTTCTCCTCCAGGTCGACGTCCACTATCCGGAGCTCGCCGCGGAACGACAGATCCTGCTCGAGACGACCGGAATCGGCGAGACGGCGCCGCAAGTAATCCTGGACGCGGAGCGCCTCGTCGAAATCCAGACGCTCATCCGCCAGATGCCGGTCAGCGACAAGGTTGTCGACGCGATCCTCGCGCTTGTCCGCTCGGCTCGCCCCAGTCAGGGAAATGCCGCGACCGACAAGAACGTCGCCTGGGGTCCGGGTCCGCGCGCTGGCCAGGCTATGATGCTTTGCGCCCGCGCTCGCGCTCTGTACGAAGGCCGCCTTGCACCATCAGTCGACGATGTCCACGCGCTCGCCGAACCCGTACTGCAGCACCGCATGGCGTTGACGTTTGCCGCGCGGGCGGAAGGCATGTCGGTTCGCGACGTCATTGGTGGGCTGGTCAAGCAGGCCAAGGGATAAGGAAGCGTCTGCGTGGCACCCATCGGACAGATCGTCAATCCGACCTCGGGCAATGATGCGCTCGCCCGCGCAAGGCAGCGAGCGAGCCTTGTGCCGGATTGTCTCGTCGAGGCCAAGCGGATCGCAAACACCGTCATCGCCGGCTGGCATGGCCGTCGCAAACGCGGCATCGGCGAGAACTTCTGGCAGTTCCGTCCCTATAGCGAAGGCGAGAGCCTGTCTCGCATCGACTGGCGCCGCTCGGCACGCGACGACCACACCTACATCCGTGACCGCGAGTGGGAGGCAGCCCATACGGTCTGGCTTTGGGCCGACATGTCTCCCTCGATGATGTACAAATCGACGTTCGGAAATGTCTCGAAGGAAGGCCGGGCGCTCGTTATCATGCTGGCGCTTGCCGAAATCCTGGCGCGCTCCGGCGAACGAATCGGATGCCCAGGCGTCATGGAACCGATCGCCGCGCGCAATGCCGCCGAACGACTTGCAGCGGCACTGATGCACGCGCCGCTGAGCGGAGGACTGCCCGACACAGCCATGATCCGCGGTTGGAGCGAACTCGTGCTGATCGGTGATTTCCTTGATGATGCATCCGCGGTCATGGCGCGCATCGGTCCCCTGGCGCGGCGCGGTCTGCGCGGCCACGTCATCGAGATCGCCGATCCGGCCGAAGAGCTTTTCCCCTATGATGGCCGCACCGAATTCACCGATCCCGAGACGGGGTCGAAGCTGACATCCGGCCGGGCCGAGCATGTTCGCGAAGCTTATACCCGCGCCTACCTCGGCCGCCGGGATGATCTTGGCCAGGCGTTGCGTCATATGGGCTGGACCTTTGTCAGCCACCGGACTGACCATCTCGCCTCCGAAGCACTGGTCGCCGTTCACATGTATCTCTCGGGCATGCCCGCGAGGATAACGCAGGGAGAACGCACGTGAGCGCTCTTCCCTTTGCCTTCGCCTACCCCGCAATCCTCGGCGCGCTCCTCGCCCTGCCGATCATCTGGTGGCTGCTGAGACTGACGCCCCCGCGCCCGAAGACGGAAGTCTTTCCGCCGCTGAAGATTTTGGCGACGGTCCTGAAGCGGGAGGAAACCCCGGCCCAGAGCCCCTGGTGGCTGACCTTGCTGCGCATGCTGTTGGCCACTGCCGTCATTTTGGCTATCGCCGACCCGGTCTTCAATCCGCGTACGAATTCAATCGCTTCCGGTGGCCCGCTCGTGCTCTTTGTTGACAACGGCTGGGCCACGTCACCAGATTGGGATCGCCGCGTGAAGACGGCCGACGCGCTGATTGATGACGCAGAATCGGCTGGTACTCCGGTGGCGATCGCCTTCACTGCCGACCCGACCAACGATGCCGTCCCTGGAACGGCAGCCGCCGCCCGCGACAAGCTGCGTGCCGCGGAACCGAAGCCGCTTGTGCCGGATCGCCAGCGCGCTTTCGAAGCTCTCCGCGCCGCGCTGAACGGCGTCCATCCTGGCACTCTCGCTTTTCTCACTGACGGTGCCGCTGCAAGCGAGAACGACGCGACCGTCCGCGAGCTTTCCGATCTCTCGCCGGCCCAATTGCGACTGATTTCCGGGGACGCGAACGAGACGATCGCGATCACGTCGGCAAACAATGCCGCCGATGCGATGACGGTGACCGCCACGCGCCTTGACAATGCCGCTGCCGCCTCGCGCCTGATCACCGCGCAGGACACGCAGGGACGCGCGATCGCGGCTGGCTCGATCGACTTCCAACCGGGTCAGAGCGTCGCGACCGGATCGATCACCGCACCGTTTGAAATGCGCAACGATTTCGCGCGCGTCAGCATCGATAATCACGCTACGGCTGGCGCCGTGCACCTGCTCGACGATGGCTTCAAACGTCGCCGCGTCGTCCTGCTATCGGGCGAAGTCGGCGACACGTTCCAGCCACTGCTTTCGCCGCTTTATTACATCCAGCGCGCCCTGCAGCCTTATGCCGACCTGATCGAACCGAACACGCCCGATCTTGCGACCTCGATCCCGGATCTGCTGTCGCAGAATCCATCTGTCATCATCATGGCGGATATTGGCCGCCTGCCCCAGGGAACCTACGAGCCGCTGCAGCGCTGGATCGCGAACGGCGGAACGCTCGTTCGCTTTGCGGGTCCGCGCCTTGCCGCCGCACCCGCCGACGATCCGTTGGTGCCGGTGACGTTGCGCCAGGGCGAACGTGCATTGGGTGGGGCGCTCTCATGGGCAGAGCCGCAGCCGCTCGCCGAATTTCCGACCTTTGGCCCCTTTGCCGGGATGCCGAAGCCGACGGATGTTACGGTCAAGCGGCAAGTTCTCGCGGAGCCGACGCCGGACCTTGCAGAACGCACTTGGGCAAGCCTCGCCGATGGCACGCCCCTCGTTACGACGAAGCCGATCAATGCAGGCCGGATCGTCCTGTTCCATGTCAGCGCCGAAGCGACGTGGTCCGATTTGCCGATCTCCGGCAATTTTGTCGAGATGCTGCGTCGCCTCGTCCAGCTGTCGCGTTCCGGCGGCGTTACCGCCGAGGCCAGCGGCGCCTCGACTGCTGAGGCCTTGCCGCCTTTCCGGTTGCTGACCGCGAAGGGCGCACTCACGACCGAAACCGGCACGGCGCGTCCGCTGATCCCGAACGCCAAAGTGACGCCGGTTGCAAGCTTCGATAACCCACCCGGCCTCTACGGATCGGAAGAAGGATTTACGGCGCTGAACGTCCTGCCGAAAAATGCCGAACTGAAACCGCTAGATGCCTCAGGTCTCACCGTCGTGCGCGAAGGGTTGATCGGCGGTGAAACCTGGTCGGCAAAGCCTGCGCTGTTCCTGATCGCCTTCCTGTTGTTGCTGGCGGACAGCCTGATCGTGATGTTCATGAGCGGAGCCTTTTCGAGGCTGCGCTCGGCGGCGCGTACAGCAGCGCTTGTCGCAGTGGCGGTCAGTGCGGCCTTCTTTCTGCTGCCGGGACAATCAAATGCCGATGACTCCAAGCCCGGCGACGATCAGATCTTCCAGCGGCTCGACAATACACACCTCGCCTATGTCGTCACCGGCGAACAGGAGGTCGACCACATATCCGAACGCGGGCTGGAAGGCCTGACGGAATTCCTGACATACCGCACCACGTTGGAGCCATCGCCGCCTGTCGGCGTGGATCTCACGAAGGATGAGCTCACCTTCTATCCGATCATCTATTGGCCGATCTCGGCGACCGCGCCCATGCCCTCGGCCGCTGCGATCAACAAGATCGATGCCTATATGCGCGCGGGCGGAACCGTGCTCTTCGATACGCGCGATCAGTTTAGCGCGCTCGACAGCAATGGAAGCTCGGTCAGCGCCAATGGCGAGCGATTGCAGCAGATCCTCGCCAATCTCGATATTCCGCCGCTGGAACCGGTGCCGTCGGACCACGTACTAACGAAATCGTTCTACCTGCTCTCAAGCTTTCCCGGCCGCTACACGGGCAGCCCGCTCTGGATTGAAGCACGCCAAGAAAATCGTCCCGAAAACGCCAAGTCGGCGGCCACGGCCGACGGTGTTTCTCCAATCCTCATCACCGGCAACGATTTTGCCGGCGCCTGGGCCGTCGATGACAACGGGGTACCGATGTTGCCGACGGTCCCGCCGGACGAGACACAGCGCGAATACGCCTATCGCAGCGGCGTCAACATCATGATGTACATGCTAACCGGCAACTACAAGACCGATCAGGTCCATGTCCCAGCTCTCCTGGAACGGTTGGGACAGTGATATGACAGTTGATTTTTCGCCCTTCATCCCTTGGCCGCTCTTGGCGGGTCTGGCGATCATTGTTCTGGTAACTGCAGCCTTTGCCATCTGGCGCCGCGTGCGTGGCGCGTGGATCCGCTCGATCGCGGCCCTTGCTTTGCTGGCTGCCCTCGCCAACCCGCTCTTGCTGCAGGAAGATCGCGAGCAACTGTCGACGGTCGTGCCCGTGATCGTTGACCGCAGCCAGAGCCAGCAGACGCCTGAACGCATCAAGATGACCAACGATGCCCTGGCGCAGCTGACGGATCGCCTCGCTCGCTTCCCCAACATCGAACCACGCTACGTCGACGCCACGGAACCGGAAGACTCGGACGCTCCCTCGACGCGGCTGTTCAATGCGCTTTCCGCCGCTGTCGCGGATGTGCCGCCCGCCCGCATCGGCGGCGCCGTCATGCTGACGGACGGCGAAATCCACGACGTTCCCGGCGTCAACCAAGCCCTCGGCTTCGACGCGCCGATCCACGGCCTGATCACCGGCAAGGCCAACGAGTTCGACCGCCGCATCGAAGTGGTGAAGGCACCGCGCTTCGGGATCGTCAATGAAGAGCAGCAATTGATGCTGCGCGTCTTCGACGACGGACCGAGCCCCGGCGGCACCGCAAACGTCACGGTGAAACTCAACGGCAACGAGATCGCCACACTCCAGGCAACGCCCGGCCGCGACACGCCGTTTTCGTTCAAGGTCGAGCGCGGCGGCAGCAACGTTCTCGAATTTTCGGTCGCCACCCTCCCGGGCGAAGTCACCGACGCGAACAACCGCGCGGTCCACTTGATTGACGGCATTCGCGAAAATCTGCGCGTACTGCTCGTCTCCGGCGAACCGCATGCCGGCGAGCGCGCCTGGCGCAATCTCCTGAAGTCGGATGCCTCGGTGGACCTCGTCCACTTCACCATTTTGCGCCCGCCCGAAAAGCAGGATGGCACACCGATCAACGAACTGTCGCTGATCGCCTTCCCGACCCGCGAATTGTTCGTCGACAAGATCAAGGATTTCGATCTGATCATCTTCGACCGCTACCAGCATCGCGGCGTGCTACCGATCCTCTACTACGACTATATTGCCCAGTACGTTGAAAATGGCGGCGCCCTGCTGATCGCTGCAGGCCCCGAACATGCAGGCCAGGATTCGATTGCGCTGACGCCGTTGTCGTCGGTACTGCCGGCCGCTCCGACCGGCCAGATGATCGAAAAGGCCTTCTATCCCCGGCTTTCGGAAGAAGGTCGCAAGCACCCCGTTACCCGCGGCCTCGATGGTTCCGCTGACGAACCGCCGCATTGGGGCCGCTGGTTCCGCAGCGTCGATGTCGATCCCCCGCAGGGCCAGACGGTTATGGTCGGCGCCGACAACCATCCGCTGCTCGTTCTCAACCGCGCCGGACAGGGCCGCGTTGCCATGCTGCTCTCTGATCAGGGCTGGTTATGGGCCCGTGGCTTCGAAGGCGGCGGCCCGCATGTATCGCTCTATCGCCGCGTCGCTCACTGGCTGATGAAAGAGCCGGCGCTTGAGGAGGAGGCCCTCACGGCGCGCGCATCAGGCCGCACGCTGGAGATCACACGCCAGACCATTGGCGCGGATCCTGGCAACGCGACGGTTCGCTATCCCTCGGGAAGGACGGAAACTCTGCCCCTGACGCAGGCAGAGCCCGGCCTGTTCAAGGCTGAGAAGAAGATGGACGAGATCGGCCTTTTTGAGATCCGCAATGGCGACATGACGACACTCGCGCATGTCGGCGCGGTCGATGCTCCCGAATTCAAGGCAATGATCTCGACGACTGATGCGTTGAAGCCTGTCTCCGACAAGACAAAGGGTCTCGTCACCCGCGTTTCCGATACCAGCGGGGCGATCAGCATTCCGCCGATCCTGCCTGTTCGTGGCCAGATCCGTGTCGCCGACGACGATCGCATGCAGATCCATCTCACCAACGAAACGGTGCTGAAGGGCATCAACACCCTACCGCTATTTGCCGGCTTCGCCGGTGTCGGCATTCTGCTGCTTGCCTTCGGCGCCATGTGGTGGCGCGAAGGGCGTTAGCGGCATGGTCGAGTTTGAAGTGACTTGCTCGCCGACCGCCGATGATCTCACGGCGATCGGCGACGCACTGTCGGCCTTCAATATTCATGACGTCGGCCCTGCCGAACGCCAACCGCTGGCGGTTCTCATCCGGGATACCGACGGCAAGGTCACCGGCGGTCTGTCCGGCTATACCGCCTGGGGCTGGCTCTTCACGCAGTTGCTGTACATTCCCGACGAGGAACGCGGCAAAGGCATGGCTGGCAAGATTCTGGCCTTGGCTGAAGAGGAAGCGGCCGCG
The DNA here is from genome assembly GCF_002211315.1 of Rhizobium sp. R693. Taxonomy (NCBI): domain Bacteria; kingdom Pseudomonadati; phylum Pseudomonadota; class Alphaproteobacteria; order Hyphomicrobiales; family Rhizobiaceae; genus Rhizobium; species Rhizobium sp. R693. The sequence continues at coordinate 129,482 of NZ_LOKY01000002.1, forward strand.
CGCGGCTGTCACGGGGCCTGGATCGATACCTTCAATCCACAAGCCCTGCGGGCATATCAGCGGCAGGGCTACGAGATATTCGGTGAACTGCCGGAGTTTCCGAAAGGCCGTACCCGCACCTTTCTGCGCAAGTCGCTTCCGGAAATCAGCTGAGCGCAGCCTGCCGCGTTTCGGCATCAATTGCCATCGCGGCCATCGCCGCCACGACCAGCGGGCCCGCGAACAAGCCGATCGCCAGACCTAATCCGCCCGAGACAACAAACGTCATCAGCGATGGAGCAAGCAAACCGCCGAGCCGCGCCATCGCACCCGCGACGCCCATGCCCGTCGCCCGCAATGCCGTGGGATAGAGCTCGGGCATATAGGCGTATAATGCCCCCTGTCCCAAGCAGGGCAAAACTCATGACCAGCACCGCGCGATCCAGCGCCTCGTCCATGGAAATACTGCGTCATGCGCTGGCCTCTCAAACCACTGAAAAATCACACGAAGTGCGTCTGAGGTCTATGGCTTCAATATCGCAGGGGGCCTATTTCCGCCAGCCGATAGTTCCCTTCAGCCTGCTATGTGCATCCTCGGCAAGCGGCACGACCAGCACGCGAGACGGATCAACGGGGCCCGGAAACGTCAGCGCATTGTGGGCTACCCGCTCGAATCCAAGCGGGCAATAGTAAGGCGGATCGCCGACGAGGATGACCGCCTCCGATCCCTTGCGACGTGCGGCGTCGATGGCAATCCGGACGAGTTCCCGGCCAATGCCACGGCCCTTGTGCGACGGCCGCACGGCAAGCGGCCCAAGCAGGTGCCCACTAACCGAACCGGCCTGAACGGGCGTCATGCGCACCGACGCGATCGTCTCTCCGTCATCGGCACAGATGAAGGAAAGCGAGAGATCGTGTGGTCCCTGTTCGCGGATCCGTGCTGCGGCGCGCGTATGCCGGCCAGGGCCGAACGCTTCTTCGTTGATATGTTCGATTGTAGCGTCGTGCGACGCATCCTCAGTGAGGTAGACCAGATCGTGCTTGTGCATGATGAGACGGAAACCGGATAGACAGAATTGATGGATCTCGAGCACGCCCTTCGGCGTTCGGGAGCATCAGCGTCGTCGCAGGTTTCTCGGTGCAAACATCAAATCGGGTTCCAGAAATGTAAAATGGCCGATAGCAGGAAAAAATTCAGTCGTCCAATGGAATTTAGCGCAACGTCGCGCGGCGTGACGCAGTGTTCAATCTTTACCGCCCTGCAAACGCGCCAGGGGTACGATATGTTCGAGCCAAGGAAAATTTGAAGGATCACAACATGGGCATGCTGGTTGATGGCGTCTGGCATGACGTCTGGTACGATACGAAAGAAACCAAGGGGCACTTCAAGCGCGCCGCTTCCCAGTTTCGAAACTGGATTACAGCCGATGGAGCCGCTGGCCCATCCGGAACGGGCGGTTTCAAGGCGGAGGTCGATCGTTACCACCTCTATGTCTCGCTGGCATGCCCCTGGGCGCATCGGACGCTGATCTTCCGCAAGCTCAAGAAGCTCGAGGACGTCATCAGCGTTTCCGTCGTCGATCCGCTAATGCTGTCGAACGGTTGGGAGTTCAAGGTCGGCGACGGCGCCACCGGCGACCATCTCTTCGCCACCAAGACGCTCTGGGAAATCTACGTGAAGGCCGATCCGCACTACTCCGGCCGGGTGACTGTTCCGGTCTTGTGGGACAAGAAGACCAACACGATCGTCAATAACGAATCCTCCGAAATCATCCGGATGTTCAACAGCGCCTTCGATCATCTGACGGGCTCGACCGCCGATTTCTATCCCGACGACCTGCGCGCCGATATCGATGAACTCAACGCTGTCGTCTATGACACCGTCAACAACGGCGTCTACAAGGCCGGCTTTGCAACGACGCAGGAAGCCTATGGCGAGAATGTCGTCAGGCTCTTCGAAACGCTGGATATGCTCGAAGACCGTCTCGGCAAGGGTCGTTATCTCTTCGGCGATCGGCTGACCGAGGCCGATTGGCGACTGTTCACGACTTTGGTTCGTTTCGATGCCGTCTACGTCGGCCACTTCAAGTGCAACATCCGCCGCATCGACGACTATCCCAATCTGTCGGCTTATCTGCGCGATCTCTACCAGACGCAGGCTGTCAAGGAGACGGTGAACTTCCGTCATATCAAGGATCACTATTACCGCAGCCACAAGACGATCAATCCGACCGGCGTTGTGCCTGTCGGCCCTGCGCTCGATCTCGATCGCCCGCATGGTCGTGCCCGATTGGCAGCGGCCTAGCCCCTGTGCACTACCAGACGTGGGCGGGCTCCTCTTCGCCCGCGAGTTCCGCCAGACGGCGGCGCGTTGCCTCGGTCGTACCCGATGGCAGATCATCGACTGCGAAGAAACCGCACTCGACGATTTCCCGGTCCGGCGGCCGGGGTGCCGTTTGCTCCACCTGTGTCTTGTAGAAAAGGACGTGGTCGCGGCGGCTGGCCGCCGTGTTGAAATAGATGTGGAAGAGCTGCGGCCGGCCGAGAATACGCAAATTCCCCTCCTCTCGGAGCTCCTTGACCAGCGCTTCCTCGGCAGTCTCGTCTCGCTCGAGCCCGCCGCCAGGCATGTGCCAGCCGGGTACGTAGCTGTGCCGTACGAGAAAGATACGGCCCGCCGAATCGAAGCAGGCGGCGCGGACACCCATCGTCATTCCACGCGCCACCGCAAAATACATATGCACGATGCGCATCAGCGCTCGCGACTGCCAGGGGCGGATAGTTCCGATCACGCTCTTTCCAATTCCACTAATCCGTTCAAGCAGATGTGTTTGAATTGCAGACCGACTGGGCTATGTGTCGTCGCATGTTCAAGCTCGCACACATCTCCGATATCCATCTCGGCCCACTCCCTCGCCTTTCGGTCCGCGAGCTCTTTTCCAAACGCATTACCGGCTTTGTGAACTGGCATCGCAATCGGCGCAAGCACCTTTTCGGTAGCACGTTGGATCTGCTGCTCGATGACATACGTGCCAAGCAAGCCGACCACCTGGCCGTCACCGGCGATCTGATGAACCTCGCGAGCGGGCTGGAAATCCGTGCGGCTGCCGCATGGCTGAAAGAACTCGGTGATCCCGCCGACAATTCCGTCGTACCCGGAAACCACGATGCCTATGTACCCGGCGCCTACGAAAAATCGGTGCGCGCATGGTACGACAATGTGCGCGGCGACCTCGCTCCGGCCGAATGGCAGGAAGATCGCCACGTCTTTCCTTATCTCCGCGTCCGCGGCAAGGTCGCCATCGTCGGCTGCTCGACGGCGGTCGCAACGCCCCCTTTTGCGGCCAGCGGCTTCTTCGGTGAGCGCCAGGCCCGCGACACCGTGAACATGCTGCGCGCGGCCGGCGAGGCTGGCCTGTTTCGGGTCGTGATGATCCACCATCCGCCCATCCGTGGCGCCACCTCCTTCCACAAGCGGATGATCGGCATCCGCCGCTTCGGCGCCGTGATCTCTACCGGCGGAGCCGAGCTGGTGCTTCACGGCCATACGCATTTGAACACGCTCCACTGGCTACGCGGCCAGACAGGCCCGGTCCCAGTGGTCGGCATCGCTTCGGCATCGCAGGGACCGGGAGGATTGAAACCCCGCGCCGCCTACAATCTGTTTTCGATAGATGGCGCTCCTGGCGCCTGGGAACTGACTGGAGAACGCTTCAGCATCAACTCGATGGGCGACGGCGTTTCCAGTGAAAGCGTCGATATCTTCAAGGCTTAGCGTCGTTTCTGGAATCACCTTCTCGTCAAGCTGATTCAGAAATTCAAGATGACGATAACTTGAATTTCGGGAAGCATCCGAGGTCTTGGCAATTGGCGATCGCGACGTAAACTTGTCGTCTCTGCAGTATCAATTCACGGAGTCATTGCATGCCCATGGCGCCTATCAGTCTTCGCGGTCTAGCTTTGGCCGGCTCAATTGCCCTCGCAGTCTCTTCATCCGCCTATGCGATCGGCGAGGAGAGCGACGAAACCAAGCCGCCGCCAAAGACTGAAACGACGACGAAATGCACGGACGGCAAGGTCTGGGATGCAAAGCGCAAGGAATGCGTGGTCCCGAAGAAGAACTCGTTCAACGACGACGAGCTTTACAAAGCAGCGCGCGAATTCGCCTATGCCGGCCAATACGACAACGCCTTGACCGTACTCCAGCTTGCCAAGAACCAGAACGATCCGCGCATCCTGAATTACCTCGGCTATGCCAACCGCAAGGCGGGCAGAATAGAGCTGGGAATGTCGTATTACCGAAAGGCCCTGCAGGCCGACGAGAATTATATTCTGGCACGGTCATATATGGGCCAAGCTTTGGTGGAACAGGGTGACCTACAGGGAGCGCGCGTCCAACTCGTCGAGATCCGGGATCGGGGCGGTGAGCAGACCTGGGCTTACCGCTCGCTGCTGCAGGCATTGAACGGTTACCGCACGTATTGAGATTGACCCGAGGCAGAGCCTGACGAAGAAAAGCTTTGAGAACCCGTGGGATAGGCTGCCGGATGCTTGCGAAGCATCCGGTACTTGTTTCATAAAGGACACAGAGGCGATATAAATCGATTTCCTGCTGGGCGTTCTGCCCGAACGCCCATGCACCACTTGGAAAGACCATGCGTCAACCCGTGACGACCATCGATATTAGACGCGACCTAGTGGGCCTTCTGCCCCGGCTGCGGCGTTTTGCGATGACCCTTGCAGGTGACGCGGCGAGTGCGGACGAACTCGCGCAAGCGGCGTGTGAGCGCGCGATCGCCAAGAGCAACCAATGGAATGGCGAAGGCCGCCTGGAGAGCTGGGTTTACGCCCTCGCCCGCCAGCAATGGAGCGACGACCATCGCCGGCGCAAGCCGCACCCGATCGCCAGGGGCAATGTCACCGATATCCGGGAAGCGAGCCGCGATCGTATCTCGCTCGTCGATCCCGATGTCATCCACCGCATGATCGCCGACATGCCCGAGGGCACGTCCAGCGCCTTTTTGCTGGTTGTCGTCGAAGGGCACAGCTATCAGCAGGCGGCCGACATCATGGGCATCACCATCAACATCGTCGTAACCCAGCTTGCCGCGGCTAGACTGCATTTCGCCAGTGTCGCCGACAACTATCCTCACAGGTACTGAATTGCTCGATTTCAAAAAACTGCCGCTCGACGCTCAGCTAGCCGCCCTGCTGGACGGCGAGACGACGCCCGAACAGAAGCATGAGCTCGAGCAGCGCCTAGCCATCGACGAGGGCGCCAAGCGGCTCTACGACAAGCTGCGACACGGCACCGATTTCGGAAAGCACCGCCTCGACGACGTTCTCAAGGAACCGGTTCCCCTCGCCCTCGTTCGCTCGATCAAGAGCGCAGAGCCGCCAAAGGCCCCGGTTGCGGCGCGCGTTTCGCGCCCCTCGCTCAAGCTTGCGCCGACCGGGCCGCAGGCCCTCGCGGCGGCAATCATCCTCTTCATCGTCGGTTGCGGCATCGGCTTTTTCGCCGCTGGCAGCACCAGCAAGGTGCAACCGACCGCCCCGACAACGATCGAAGCCGCCTTGGAATCCAGCGAATGGTTGACAGACGTTGTCGCCAACCAGCGGCTTATCGCCCGCCAGCCCCGTCATATTTTCGAGGTGCCGTCGACGCAGGCGGAGGAAATTGCCACCTGGCTGACCTCAACAGTGGGCGTTGCGTTCCGCGTGCCTGATCTGACGGAACAGGGCTGGACGTTCCAAGGCGCGCGCGTCTTCATCGGCGACGGCCGGCCGGTCGGCCAGCTCGTCTACACCAGCTCCGATGGCGACCTGGCTTCCATCTGCTTCCGCAAGGATAACTTGCCGTCCGAGGCCGACGATTTCAAAGAAACGATCAAGGACGAGATTGGCGTGGTCGCTTGGCACAATGCCGGCACGTCCTATGTGCTTGTCGGCCCATCGTCGGAAGCCTCGCTCGGCCAGCTCGCCATACAGGTCGCTACGTCGATCTGATATCCGGACGTCTCGCGCTTCCACTGGCCGGCCGCGATCAACGGCGCGAAGCTCTCAACACCGTATAGGAAAAAAGTGCAGCGGATTAATCCGCTGCACGGATCGCGTCAGGGCTTTCCGGCTTTGACCTCGAGCACCCGGTTTGCCGCAGAGACGATCGCTTCGAGCGACGCACCGACAATGTTTGTGCTGATGCCGGCGCCAAACAGTTTGCCGCCAGGATAGGAGGTCTCGACATACGAGATGGCGGCAGCGTTCGAGCCGTGCTGCAGTGAATGCTCCGAATAGTCCTCGACCGACATGTCGATGCCGAGATAATGCGAGAGAGCATTGATGAAGCCGTCGACCGGGCCATTGCCCCTGCCCTCGATGCGCCTCGTCTCACCGTTATCGGTGATCTCGGCGGCAACGATGCGCTGCCCCTTGCGCTCGGGGTCGGCATAGGTGTGATGGTCGACGAACTTGATGCGGCCCTTCGGCTGCGTCACGTAGCGCTCGATGAAGCGGTCGTAGATCCGCTTCGACGGCAACTCCTTACCCTCTTCATCGGTGATCCGCTGAATGTCTTCGCGGAACTCGACCTGCAGGTTGCGCGGCAGGTTCAGCCCGTAGTCCTGCTGCAGGATGTAGGCGATACCGCCCTTGCCGGACTGCGAATTGATGCGGATGATCGCCTCGTAGGTGCGGCCGACATCCTGCGGATCGATCGGCAGATAGGGCACTTCCCAGACCGGGTGATTGGCGACTTTGATCGCCTTCATACCCTTGTTGATCGCGTCCTGGTGCGAACCGGAGAAAGCCGTATAGACCAGTTCGCCGACATAGGGGTGGCGCTCGCCGATCGGCATCTGGTTCGAATATTCGAAGACTTCCTTCATCCGCACGATATCGGAGCAGTCGATCTCAGGGTCGACGCCCTGCGTGAACATGTTCAGCGCCATGGTGACGACGTCGACGTTGCCCGTGCGCTCGCCATTGCCGAACAGCGTACCTTCGACACGGTCGGCACCCGCCAGCAAGGCCAGTTCGGCGGCAGCGATGCCGGTGCCGCGGTCGTTGTGCGGATGCAGCGAGATGATCAGGTTCTCGCGATTGTCGAGATTGCGGCACATCCACTCGATCTGGTCGGCATAGATGTTCGGCGTCGCCATTTCGACGGTGGACGGCAGGTTGATGATCAGCTTGTTGTCGGGCGTCGGCTTCATCACGTCGATGACGGCATTGCAGATGTCCAAGGCCACTTCGAGCTCAGTGCCGGTGAAGCTCTCCGGCGAGTACTCGAACCGATAGCCGCCGCCGGCCTTCGCCGCCATATCAGAAATCATCTTCGCAGCATCGACGGCGATCTGCTTGATACCCTGGACGTCCTTGCCGAACACGACACGACGCTGCAATTCGCTGGTGGAGTTGTAGAAGTGAACGATCGGGCGGTTGGCGCCTTCCAGCGCCTCGAAGGTGCGGGTGATCAGTTCCGGACGGCACTGCACCAGTACTTGCAGCGACACGTCGTCGGGCACATTGCCCTGCTCGACGCACCAGCGCGCGAAATCGAAGTCGGTCTGCGAGGCGGAGGGGAAACCGATCTCGATTTCCTTGAAGCCCATGTCGAGCAACAGTTGGAACATACGGGCCTTGCGGTCATGACCCATTGGGTCGACCAGCGCCTGGTTACCGTCGCGCAGATCGACCGAGCACCAGATGGGCGCCTTGGTCAGCGTCCTCGACGGCCATGTACGATCAGGGATGTTCACCTGGGGATAGGAGCGATACTTGATCGCCGCCTCGGGCATGCCTTTGGTTTGGGAGCGGGTGTTCGTGTCCATGTCTTCTCTTCCTCTTCCCGTCATCTGGCCAGCCGCGTCATAGCGTATCGGGTCTGGCTTGGCGATGACGAATCCGGCGCGAAAGCATCCGGTTGATCAGTTTTCGGGATTGGTCACGAGGAGCGATGGCCTGGGCGGGCTTTCGGCCGCCGGGCGCTCCTCAACGGACCCGGCAACCGCGCGTAAGGCCGAGGAGAAGAAGCGAGGTAAGGGCGCGCGTATTGTCACGGAGCGCGATGCGCCCGCGAACAATCTGCTCAGAAATCATGACGCCCGTGTTCTTCATGGTCGCGCTTATAGCCGGGGTACAAAAAACTGGCAATCCCTCCGTCTATTTTTTCGCCGCTTGCACAATACGTGACAGCGCCAGCATCAACCCTCCGGCGAGCAATCCCCAGAATGCCCCCGAGATACCCGCGAAGGAAACGCCCGATGCCGTCACCAGAAATGTGATGGCCGCCGCCTCCCGCGACTCCTGCGCCTGGAAGGCCGACATAGCGGAACTGGAAAACGCGCCGACCAGTGCGAGACCCGCCACCGCCTGGATCAGGATCGGCGGCGCCAAGGCCACGAAGGTCGTCACTGCCCCCGCCAGCAGGCCGAGAACGACATAGCAGATGCCCGAGACGAGGACGGCCCAGTAGCGCCGCGCCGGATCGGCATGCGCGTCCTGACCGGCGCACATCGCCGCCGTAATCGCAGCGAGATTCACCGCATGGCCGCCGAACGGCGCCGACAATATCGAGAACAGTCCGGTCACGGAAAAGAGTGGCCCGGGCTTCGGCTGGTAGCCGTTGACCTTCAGGACGGCAATGCCCGGAATATTCTGCGACGCCATGGTTACGATGAAAAGCGGCAGGGCGATGGAGACGAAGGCCGGCAGGTTGAAGACGGGCATAACGAACTCGACCGGAGGCCGTAGCGCCTGCTCGACCGAGCCGAGTGCCCCCTCGGGAATATCCACGCCGAAGGCAACCACCAGCACGAAGGCCGCGAGCGCTGCCGGCACCGCCCAAAGCCGCTTGAACGCACCGACAACGATCCACGCCACCACGATCGGCAAGCCGAGCAGCGGATTGAAGCCGATCGCCCTAACCGGCGCAAAGCACAATCCGATCAGGACGCCGGCGAGCATCGCATTGGCAAGAGGCGCGGGAATGGCCGCAACCGCCCGGCCGAGCGGCTTGAACAGGCCGGCGATGACGATCAGCAACGCGCAGATGAGAAACGCGCCGACCGCCGCATTGAACCCGCCCTCGACCACACCGGTACTTGCAAGCAGTGCCCCACCCGGAGTGGACCAAGCGATGCTGATAGGCAGCCGCGTCACGGAGCTAAGGAAGATTGCGCAAAGCCCCAGCGCAATCGACAGCGCCATAAGGCCCGACGCCGCCTGCGCATCCGTCGCACCGACACTCTGCAGGCCGTGAAGCACGACCGCAAAGGAGCTGGCAAACCCCACGAAAGTGGTGAGGATGCCCATGAACAGGCTTTGGATGGAAAAGTCTTTGAGCATGGCGGAACTCGATCGGCGGAAAGTCCGCATGGAAGCCGTATCGCGCGGACTTGCGCAAGTGCAGATTGGCACCATTCGGTACCTATCGGTCGGCTCTATACGGCTACACCTTTCGGACGACGAAAATCATTTCCTCTGAGGTCCGTTCGTCGAAAGGTCCGCGGTCCCAGTCACCATAGACCACCTCGACCTGTAGCGCGGAAGCTTGGAGGTAGCGTTCAATCTCCTCGCGCGATAAGAACAACAACTCGCTTTTCGAAACCAGTATCTCATCCGGGAAATGATAACGCGTCTCGAAATGAACCCGGCCATTGCTGTAGGAGATTACGTCACGCGTCTCGCGGATGACGCGCCCCTCCTGATTAACCTCGAATGCCCCGCCGTTCCATCGCGCCTTCCAGTCTATTTCGGGATTGCGGGATTCAAAGACGATGCAGCCGTCACGCGCCAGATGCTCGCGCATGGCGGCAAAGGTGGCGAGGATGGAGGTCTCGTCGAGCAGCACCTGAAAGGCGTGTCCGGTCATGATGATTAGATCGAAGCGCTTATCGGATCGAAAGTGCTGGGAAAGACACTCTACCCATTCAATTCTGTCGCCATGCAGCTTGCCTCTAGCGATATCAAGCATCGTCCGCGAGGGATCGGCACCGGTCACATCATGCCCGCATGCCGCATAGGCGTCGCAGATCAGTCCGGTGCCGCAACCAAGATCGAGGATTGACTTCGGACCGCCATCCGCGAGCGAGAGGTAGAAATCCCGATCCTCAGACCAGCCGCAAGCAAGATCATAGAGGGCAGCCAAACGCGGATGCTCGTAGTGCAGATCGGGCATATCAAAACTCCGCGGTTCGGTTGCGCAAACGCAAAAAGCGCCCTCGCCCGCCATCCAGCAAGCAAGGGCGCCTCTCATAACACGAAATCAGATCTCGGACTGCGACGTGATGATGCGCGAAACGAGGCCGTAGGACTTGGCTTCTTCTGCGGACAGCCAGTAGTCGCGGTCGGTATCGGTAGCGATCTTCTCGTAAGGCTGGCCGGTGGCTTCAGCCATGATCTTGTTCAGGCGCTCGTTCATCTTGATGATCTCGCGAGCCTGGATCTCGATGTCGGACGCCATGCCGCGCGTGCCACCGGACGGTTGGTGGAGCAGGAAGCGGGTGTTCGGCAGGCAAAGGCGCTGTTCCTTCGGCGCCGCGACATAGATCAGCGCGCCGGCCGATGCGACCCAGCCCGTTCCGATCATCCAGACCTTCGGCTTGATGAACTTGATCATGTCATGGATCGAATCGCCAGATTCGACATGACCACCGGGGGAATTGACGTAGATGCGAATATCGTCGTCGTTGGCGGCTGCGAGCGCCACAAGCTGCGTGCAGACCTTCTGCGCGAGTTCCTGCGTAATCGGCCCGTAGATGAAGATCGAACGCGACTTGAAAAGGTTCGCCTCCGTTTCCTTGCCGAGCGGCAGTTCCTTCGTCTTGTCGTCCTGTTCTTCTTCTTCGTACATTCGAACCTCTCTTACGTCGAATTCGGGTTCCTCGCACATAGTGCGACTCCATGCGTAAAACAATGCGGGAAAAAGACAAGCCACGGAACGGATGAAGATATGGTTAGGCAGGCGGCGAGGCTTACGGAAATGTAATTTGGGTGGCTTTGAAAAGTCGGAATCCATTCCTACGTCATCCCTAGCGAAGCATCGCAAGCAACAAAGGAGCCCGGCCATGTCACCCGAAGAACGCCAACTGCTGACCGCCCTTTTCGAGCGCGTCCGCACCGCATCGGCAACGCCGCGTGACCACGACGCCGAAGTGCTGATTGAGCAGGGAACACGCGAGCAGCCCTATGCCGCCTACTATCTTGCGCAGGCCGTGATCGTGCAGGAAAAGGGGCTGGAAGCGGCGGCCAATCACATCAAGCAGCTCGAAGAGCGCATTCGTGTGCTCGAGGCCGATCAGAGCGACTATCACAAGGCCGAACAGGGCGGCGGCTTCCTGAGCTCTATCTTCGGCAGCAGCCAGGCGCCGCAGCAACCGGCGCCACCGCCACCCTCCTCAGGTCCCTGGGGTAGCGCCCCGCGTCAACAGATCCAGCAGGATCGCGGCTTCGACACCGCCCCCCGCGCCATGCCGCCGCAACCGACCGGGCCCTGGAGCCCGCCGGCAGCACCCTCCGCAGGCGGCAGTTTCCTGCAGGGCGCACTCGGGACGGCGGCTGGCGTCGCAGGCGGCATGTTGCTTGCCAATTCGCTGAGCGGGATCTTCGGGAGCCACATGTCGTCGCTTGGCTGGGGCTCACCGCTTGCAGGGAGCAATCCCCTCGGCAACGCGCCGACAGAAGAAACGGTCATCAACAACTATTTCAACAACGACGGCGACAAGCAGCAGGCAGCTGACAACGCGAATGACGATAACGACAACAACGGCACTGCCAGTATTCAGCAAGCCGACTACAACACGAACGACGACGACGCCGTCGATGACGGTCAATCCGACTTCGACAACGACGACAGCTTCGATGTCTGAGCCAACCTGACGGCCTTCCCGGAGGCCGACCGATCCGCTGCCGCATCCGCGCCCGGCGTCGCGGCGCCCCGATGATCAATCTTGACGGTAGAAGCAGAGTTCTCAATAAGATCAGGAACGCAACGGCCATCGACCAGGCAAGATCTGTTGAATATCTTTATTATCAGTCGCAAGTCCGAGAACGCGAGAAGACATTTTCAGTCCCGCCAGATGGCGAGACTTGGATTGGAATATCGCTTTCTCGATGCATTCGAGGCGAGCGATCTGTCGCCCGAAGACTGCCAGGAAGCAGCCAACCACTGGCCAAGCCCGACGCTTCGCCAGGACATTGCCTGCTTCACATCGCATCGAATGGCATGGAACGCCGTCGTAGAGCGAAATGAAAAGACCGTCATACTGGAAGACGATGCCGTCCTTTCGAGTGATATTGCCGACGTGATACGAACTATCCGAGACCGTGACGACGATTGGAACTACGTCTACGATCTGGAATTCGTTCCCCTGCCCCATATCATGGCGAAGTCACCCCTTTGGACAGATGATCCCAGCGGCTATCGGGCGACACGTGTCTTTCAAAACCGGCTCGGCTTGGCAGGCTACGTCATCGGCCCACGTGCAGCCGCGAGGATGCTTGAGGATACGAAGAGCTATGCGCTGGTCGATGCATACTTCTGGCATCGATCGTGGATTGCGGCCGTTCAGATCGAACCGGCCCCCGTGGTCCAGCTCCGCTTTCTCGAAGACAGCGCAAACAAGGCGCCCTTCCTTCGGGCGTCGGAAGACGATACGTTCAGGCCAAAGAGCAGGCTGAGCAAGCATTTGATGCGCTTGCGTCTCGAACTGGTGAAGGCGCGCAATCTTCTCAGAGCAGGGCTTCGCAGCGAGAAGCGGCAGATCCAAATGGATGTCGCCAAGTTTCCACTCGACCACAACAACGTTTGAGGTCTGGGCTGTTCAGCCAAATCGGCAACCGCCGCCCCTTTGGCGACGGGATAACGGCCAGTCTCAGTCAGTCCAACGGTTCAGCCGCGACCGCGATAGGTGGCAACGCCTTGGTCCGGCAGCCAAACGCCCTCGGGCGGCTTGCCGGTCTGCCAGAACACGTCGATCGGAATGCCGCCACGCGGATACCAGTAGGCGCCGATCCTCAGCCACTTCGGATCGAGCAGCTCGACCAGCCTCTTGGCAATATAGACCGAGCAATCTTCATGGAAGGCGCCGTGATTGCGGAACGCATGTAGGAACAGCTTCAGCGACTTCGATTCGACCAGCCATTCGTTCGGGATGTAGTCGATCACGATATGGGCGAAATCCGGTTGCCCTGTCATGGGGCAGAGCGAGGTGAATTCCGGCGCCGTGAAGCGGACGACATAATCGGTGCCGGCATGGCTCGACGGCACCTTCTCAAGCACCGCCTCCTCGGGTGATTTCGGAGATTCCGTCTGGCTGCCCAGCATGGACAGGTTGGATACGTCTGTTTTGGGCATTCAAGCCTCCTTGATGACTTTGACGCGGATGCCGTGGGCCTTTTCACCCTCCGGCTCGACGTGAATGGCGATGCTGGAGCCCGGATGCGCCGCACGGATGGCATCTTCAAGGCGATCGCAGATATCGTGCGCCTGCCTTACAGTCATGGCAGCCGGCACGACAAGATGAAAATCGACGAAGGTGACCGTGCCGGCGCGGCGCGTCTTCAGATCATGCACGCCGATCGAGCCAGCGGCATGGGTAGCAATCGCCTGCTTGATCGCCTCCTCCTCCTCGAGCGTGACCGCCTGATCCATCAGACCGCCGATCGAATGGGAGATCACTTTCCAGCCCTGATAGAGAATATTGACCGCAACCAGAATGGCGAGCACGGGGTCGAAGATTGCATATCCGGTGGCCAGCGCCAGCAGCAGACCGATCAGGACGCCGACCGAGGTGACGACATCGGACATGATATGCTGACCATCCGCCGTTAGCGCTGCCGAGCGATACCTGCGTCCGGTCCTGATCAGGATCTGCGCCCAGACGGCATTGATGACGCCAGCGACGAAGTTGATCGCAAGACCAAGCGCTGGCGCATCCAGCATACGCGGCTGGAAGAGCTGCCCAATCGCCTCGTTGACGATCAAAAGCGCCGCCACAATGATCAACGCGCCCTCGGTCACGGCCGAAAGATATTCCGCTTTATGATGTCCGAAGGGATGGTCGTGGTCCGCCGGCTTTTGCGCATAGCGGATGACGAAGAAGGCGATGAAGGCCGCAACGACGTTCACCGTCGACTCCAGGCCGTCCGACAGCAGCGCCACCGAACCTGTCACCCACCATGCGACCATCTTCAAGCCCATGACGCCCAACGACATCGGGATACCCCAGAGCGCCAGCCGCCGAACCGTGAGATTGCCCTTCCCGTCCATTTTCATCCCCTGCGCAGACATCAGTGCGGATGCGAATGAATTGCAGAAATCAGCCCATTCAAACGCAAAACCGCCCGCGCGAAAATCGCGCAGGCGGCCCATGAGGCTCATATGTGTGATGATACCTGTTTTGTCAAACACAGGCTGCAAGAAAGCTGGCGAGCCCCCCTTTTTCTGCAATCCGACACGATTGTCCCGTCGGCCGGGTCCTGGCGCCAAAGCAAGCTGCACACCCGCCCAACGTCGATGCCACCGCAGATAGGATCGCTATGAATAGACCGAGGAGCGTTCAGAGCTTGCAGACGTTGGACCACCGGCGATCTCGGCCGCGATGCTGATCGATTGTGGCCAACGCAGGAGCGCCGCCTCACCTGCTGGCGTCAGGGCATAGACGCCCTTCTCCCGCCGTTCGAACCAGCCATACACATTGGCGAGCAGGATCTTGCCCGCGTCCGCTGCCAGCGCTTTCATATCGCGCGGCCGCACCATCCCCTCCTGGAGTGCGGCGGCACAGATTAGCGCTCGTTGGCGATAGGCCGTCATGACAGGCGCACGTGTACTGCCGCCGACCGCTGGATCGCCGCGCCGACGCTGATGCTCCCTGACGAGCCGCGACCGGCGTTTCGGATTGGTGCGCGGCATCGGCGAAACCGAACTGACGATGACGTTGACCTCGCCGGCATCGGACACGCCGAGCATACCGATCCCGAGCCGGCGACAAAGATCGCGATAGCGCTTGTCGGCCTCGCGCCCGCGTCCCTTGGCGGAGACGCGGGCGGCAATCCAAACCTCGTCGCTCATCGCGGCTCGATCAACGGCCTGCAGGACAAGCTCGAGATTGAAGCTGAGTTTCAGCTCGCACACCACGACGACCGGCGGCTCGCCCTCGGTTAGGCCGACGAGATCACAGCCGCCGATCTCGCCTTTGACGACGTAGCCCGCCGCCTCCAGAAAGCCTTTGACCGGCAGATAGAGCGAGGTTTCCATAGAGACCTGGCTATGCCGGATTGATATCGGCGATCTCGCCGTGTCGGGCAAGCAGCCGCGGAGACGACATATCGCCGGTCTCCTCGTCGACCATCACAGCATAAGCCGCGACACCGACGAAGCGCGAGGCCATTGAGGTAGCGATCTTCTCGGCGCTCATGGCATTCGATGCCTGCCGCATCTCGCCCGGCACAAGATTGCCGCGGTTCTTGCGGTACGGCAGGACAATAAACTTCTCAGCAGCCACGACAATATCCCCTCATTCTACGTTCCGGAAATGTTCTGATTTGACTGCCAAAGTCAACTGCTGCATCTGGAAAGATCACCGCAAGGTACCGTTGGCTGGAGGCAGGGCTTTACTGTTGGTGAAGAGTTCGCCTGTTAGCGTCCCCGCAACCGGAGGGCGCATCGTTGAGTTTTCTGTATCAGCAGACACTGAGCGACATGGCGTGCGACACGCGCTCGTGGTCCGAATATGGCCTCGCCATCCTGCTTGGCCTTTTTATCTGCACCGCGATGCTTGTGCCTTATCTGCGCTCTTCGCCGTCCCCGTGGAGGCGGACGGTTTTCGGATGGTGCGGCGGATTATGCGTCCTGTTCCCGCCATTGTTTGCGATCGTGCCCGCCCTAAGCGAAAAGACGACGTCCGTGTTTCTGGAAGGCTCTGATCTTGTTCGCGATGGTTGCAGAGGCTCGCAGAGGCTTATCGAACGTCATCCGCTCGCCGATATAACGACCTCCTACGTCCACTCCGTATCTCGTGGCATTGAAAGCGATAGCCTGCGAATTCATTGGAGCGGCCAGACCAGAAAATTCGGCCTCGACCTTTTCCAGAACGACCCGTTGCTGGGGAATCTCGCTGCTTTTGCGCCGGAGGCGATGGCTGAAACCGCTGCAGCCCTGCGGTACCGCGATATCGCCCTGCCGAGCGACCTGGAGCGCTTGCGATTGGAACCGCCGCGATAGGCCATTTGCTCCGGATGATCCATCGCGGCAAATGACCGGTCGGGGCGGCGCCAGGATGCGAAGGTCAGGCCGCCTTGGTCTTTGCCTTGCGTGAAAGGTGCGCAACGACGTTCTCGATCATCCGCATGCCGGCATCACCACCAAGCGTCATGATCGACTCCGGGTGGAATTGCACAGCGGCGATCGGCTCCTTCTCGTGCTCGATGCCCATGATCGTGCCATCCTCGCTTTCCGCCGTGATGATGAAGTCACGCGGCAGCGTCGAGGGATCGGCAAAGATCGAGTGATAGCGCCCGACCGTCACCTCCTTGCCGAGTCCCGAGAACACGATGCCCGGTTCCAGCACGCGGATGCGCGACGGCTTGCCGTGCATCGGCAGCGCCAGATGCCTGAGCTCGCCACCATAGGCCTCCGCCAGCGCCTGCAGCCCGAGGCAGACGCCGAAGATCGGCAGGTTGCGTGCGCGCGCCTTCTTGATCGTCGCCTTGCAATCGAAGTCCTTCGGATTGCCGGGACCCGGCGAGAGCACGACGAGATCAGGATCCAGCCGGTCGAAGATTTCTTCCGGCACCGGCGTGCGGACGGTGGAAACCGTCGCGCCCGTCTGGCGGAAATAATTGGCGAGCGTGTGGACAAAGCTGTCTTCGTGGTCGACAAGCAGGATCTTGACGCCCTTGCCGACGGCAGCGACGTCGCGACTGACCTTGCCGGAGTTGCCGGCCTTGGCATCGCGGATGGCGGAAAGCATGGCGGAGGCCTTCAGTTCGGTTTCGGCTTCTTCTTCGTGCGGATCGGAATCGTTGAGCAAGGTCGCCCCTGCCCGGACTTCGGCGATCCCGTCCTTGATGCGAACCGTGCGCAGCGTGAGGCCGGTATTCATGTCGCCGTTAAAGCCGACCATGCCGATTGCACCGCCGTACCAGGCGCGCGGGCTCTTCTCGTGGCTTTCGATGAAGCGCATGGCCCAAAGCTTCGGCGCACCGGTGACCGTCACCGCCCAGGCGTGGCTAAGGAAGCCGTCAAAAGCATCCATGTCGTCGCGCAGGCGCCCCTCGATGTGATCGACCGTGTGGATGAGACGCGAATACATCTCGATCTGGCGGCGGCCGATGACCTTCACCGAACCCGGCTCGCAAACGCGGCTCTTGTCGTTGCGGTCGACGTCCGAGCACATCGTCAGCTCGGACTCATCCTTCTTGGAATTCAGCAGCTTGAGGATCTGCTCGCTGTCGGCAATCGGATCGTCGCCGCGCTTGATCGTGCCGGAGATCGGGCAGGTCTCGATGCGGCGGCCGGAGACACGCACAAACATTTCGGGCGAGGCGCCGACCAGATATTCCTGATTTCCGAGATTGATGAAGAAGGAATAGGGCGACGGGTTGATCGCCTTCAGCCGCTTGGAAATGTCCGACGGCTTGCTGTCGCAGCGCTCCATGAACTTCTGGCCCGGAACCACTTCGAAGAGGTCACCCTTGCGGAAGCTCTCCTTCGCCTTGACGACGAGGTCGGCATACTCGCCGGGGCGATGATCGCTCTTCGGCGGAATGGCATCGGTGCGCTGGAAGGGTTCTGCCGGAATGTCGCCGGCCTTGCCCTCGGTCGAAAGCCCGCCCTTTTCGAAGTCGTAGCGGTCGATCCAGGCCTTGGCCGAATAGTTGTCGACGACAAGGATCTCATCCGGCAGGTAAAGAACCATATCGCGCTGGTCGGCCGGGCGCGTCAGCTTCAGATTGATCGCATCGAATTGGAAGGCAAGATCGTAGCCGAAGGCGCCATAAAGACCAAGGCTGGCATCCGCCTGGGAATAAAACAGCTCGGTGATGGCGCGCAGAACGGTGAACACCGTCGGGATCTTCGAGCGCTCCTCCTCGGTAAAGGCGCGCTCAGGCTTCTTGACAGTCAGATCCAGCCGCCGCGCCGTCGAAGCGCCAAGCACCATATCCGAAACTGTCTTTAGCCGCTCCGTGACAAAGCCGAGGATAACCTCGCCGCGCTCGTTATAGGCTTGGATCCATACGTGGCGACCGTTGCAGGAAATACCGAGCGGCGGATCGACGATAGCGGTATCCCAGCGGGTGTAACGGCCCGGATATTCGTAGTTCGACGAAAACACCGCGCCGCGGCGCTCGTCGAGCTTGTCGATATAGGACGAGACCGCGTCAGCGTAAGGGATCGCCCTGCGCTGCCGGGTGACCGATATGCCGCCCTTCGTCTCGTAGATTTCCGCTCCGTCATCCCGAAGGATCGTTACCATTGTTCCACTCCGTTATCGGGCCCGGATGACAGGCAGCCTTAAAAACAAAAAAGCCGCCTGGCGTTTTCCGGGCGGCTCACTCGTCGTCTTTGGACACGATTGGTCGAGGCCGCCTCAGCGAGCCCACCACCAAATTGCAATGTTCAAGGACGTGTTCATGGGCGGAATTGTTAGCGTGAGATCGGACCGAGCGCAAGAGCCGAATCCCACGAATGAAAAAGGGCGGCATGGTGGCCACCCTTCGTGATGCGCGAGCCGATTAGAAGCGTGCGCGTGCCGTGATCATGAACGTCCGCCCACGACCGGTTTCAATGGTGTTGCCTGCAATCGTGCTAGACGCAGGCGTGTAGGTCTTGTCGAAGACGTTGGTGACGCTTCCGGTGAGCTCGAAGCCCTTTTCGAACTTGTAGTTCGCAAAGAGGTCGACCAATCCGTAGCCTGGCTGGTACGGGCTGGTTCCAGCGGCAACATTCACGCTTCCGACGTAAGCTCGGCTGACGGCATAGAAGCGCGAGCCAACGGTGAGGCGCTGATCCTCGAGGAAGCGGGCACCGAGCGTCGCGCTGAAGATGCTGTCAGGCAGGTAGCTTTGCACGCCAAAGCCGTTGACCTGCGACGGCAGGTTCGTATCCGTGTAGGTGTAGGCAAGATCACCGAAGACAAAGCCCGCATCGTAGGCGGCCTGCAGCTCGAAGCCGCTGACTCTGGACGTGCCCGGATTGTTGACGAAGAAGATCTGCCGACCACCGTTGAGAAGTGCGGCGGTGATGTAATTGTCGATGTTGTCGTAGAAGTAATTTGCCTTTAGGCGGAAGCTATCGCCCGCATCCAGCAGTCCATCAAACTTGATATTCGCGCCGATTTCCCAACCCTTGGAGGTTTCCGGCTCCAGGAACGGATTCGGGAAGAAGCTCTGCGTCCCTCCTGGATGTGTACCGCCGGCAAAGATCTCGTTGACGGTCGGCGCACGCTGGGTTTCCGCGTACGTCACGTAGGGCTGGAACCACTCGGTCGGATTCAGTGCGAAGGTGAAGCTCGGGTTCAGACGCCCCTCTGACTTGTCGACGGTGTACGGACCGGCTGGCAAGCCCAACGGATTCCTGGCAACGACAGCGCCCGATCCGTCGAGGTTGAAGTGGTCGTAACGCAAACCGAGCGTCAGGTCCGCCATGCCGTAGGTCAGCGTGGTCGTGTCGAAAACGCCGAGGATAGCGCTTTTGCCACTGCCATTGACGCCACCCAAAGGCTGCGTCCGGCTGTTGATCACGTCATAGTCGTCGTGGAAGTATTCGACACCATAATTGGTGGTGACCGCGACGTCGCCGACATCGAACTTGGACGTGTTGGAAACATCGAAGCCAATGCCGGTGTCCTTGATCCGGCGACCGGCAGCCGAACCGCCGCCCGTGGCGTTCGTATCGTACTGCATCTCAAGGCGGTTATAGTAGAAGTTCGTCTTGAAATCGATCAAGTCGTTGTCGCCGGGCGTATAGGCATAGCTGGCGGTAAACGTCTTGTTCTTCACGTTCTGGAAGTACGAGTTCGCGAAGAAGTCGTTGTCGTAGCTGATCCCACCGAGCTTGATGGTGTTCTCGGCGTTCGGCGTGATTTCCGCCTTCAGCATGCCCGAAATCAGATCCTGCTCTGTGTAAGGCACGGTCACACCGTCACCGTTTTCAAAATTGCCCGGATCGCTCTTGCTGATACCGCCGAGAACGGCAAAGACATCGTTGAACCGATAGGCGCCGATAGCCGACTCGGACCAGCCGAGTTCGTTGGTCCCGACCGTCGCGGAGACGATGCCGCCGTAGTTCTTGTCGCCCTGGATCAGATCATCGATGTTATAGGTGCGGAAATTGACCGTACCAGCCAACGCACCGCCGCCGATACCGGTAACTGATCCACGGGTCACATCGATGCCCGCCAGGAACGCCGGATCGATATAGGTAAAGCCCTGCGCCTCGTGACCAGTGAACCTGAAGTTCTGGCGGACGCCGTCGATCGACATGTTGACGCGGCCGGACCCCTCGAAACCGCGAATGTTGACGGCTACACCGGGGTTCTGGGGATTATTGGCCGTCGACGTTCCCGGAACGCTGCGAAACAGATCATCCGTGCCCTGCCCCGCCTGGAGATCAATCTGGTCTGCCGTGACCGTGCTTGAAGGACCCGGCTTGGTGTAGGGATCGTTGGCGGCCTGCCTGCTACCCTTCACGATGATGGGCGAGAGGAAGGTATCAGCTTCGCTCTTTGCCTTTTGCTCTTCGGTAGTCTGCGCGGTTGAAGGTGCGCTTTGTGCGAGGGCGATGGCGGAAGGCATAACGATGGCGAGTGCCGTGCAGGCGAGTAGAACCGAGCGCGAGTGCTGGACGATCATGAAAACAACCCCTTGAGATAATGTCACCGGGCTGGCTGGTCGTGACGCGGCTGCGTTTTCGATGGGCTGGCTAGGCATTCAGACGAAGATTTTCGCCTTCTTTTTGCCGCATAAAAAACATGAGTATTATTGTCAATATATCAGGCCAATGTTATCTTGATTTAATAAGTCATATTTTTACCGCAACGATCAACGTTGCGAACTTGCAACGAAAATCGCATCCACACGTTCTCCTCCCGCATAAATATACAACGGGTGGATGCGTGAAGAAGATTATCGTGATTCTGGCAGCGCTGAGCTGCATCGGACTTTTGGCCAGCGCCAGCCTGCCGAAGAAGGGCTCCCAGCCGCAAATCCGGCCAGCGGAATCCGGCCCGGCTCCCCAAGCTCCAACGACTCCGCCAACGCCTGAACCAAAGCCGGACCGGCCCGATGCGGGAGCGCCTTCGACCGAGCCACCGCCGACCGACACTTCTGCCGAGCCAGAGAAGCAGGGACCGAAACTCCCTTCTCAGCAAACGCTGGAAGAGCAGCATCTGACAATCGCAGCAGAAAGTGATGAGGAACATTCCGAATGTATCAAAGAGCTGCAGAGCCTTGGCGTTGTCTTCACGGACATATCGCGGATCGACGATGGCAACGGCTGCGGCATCGACAAACCAATCAAGGTCACCGAAGTGCTACCGGGCATCAAAATCAAACCGGACGCGGTCTTTCGATGCCCTGTCGCCCTGGCCCTTGCTCGCTGGATGAAGGAGAGCGTGATACCGGCCGCCAGGGTCGCCGCGTCGGATCAGGGAAACATTGTCAGCGTCAACCAGGCATCATCCTATATCTGCCGCCTGCGCAATGGGGCGGAGACCGGCAAGGTGTCAGAGCATGCACGCGGTAACGCGATCGACATTGCAAGCTTCAGCTTCGAAAGGGGCAAGGACATCGCGGTGCAGCCCCGCAGGGAAGATCCAACACTGATCGGAGCCTTCCAGCGCACGATCAGCGCTGCCGGCTGTCTCTACTTCACCACGGTGCTGGATCCTGAAAGTGACGCAGCCCACGAAACGCACTTCCATCTCGATGTGTTGGAGCGGAACGGAGGATATCGCTATTGCCACTAGCAGGCTTCGCTAATTGTTGCCGACGCTCTGGGCTTGCCGACTCAATCTCCTCTGCGCCGAGTGCAGACATAAGGTGCCTTGATGCAGGCGATCTTGGGCGTGGAGCAAGCGGCTTTGCCATCGACCACGGCACAAATCGAACACTGATCGCCGAATTCCGTGCAGTCGGGATTCCTATTCATAAAGTCGGCCATGCTTTGTTCGGGAGCAACCTGCTTGCCAGCCACAACGCCGTTCACAGGCAATAAAAGAACCGCCGCCACTGCAAGAACATGGCATCGAGCAAAGCTACAAAGTGACATCGTCGTTTCCAATCCACGCCGGATAAACCTCCCCGCATTGCGGAGAGATTCAGAACAATCCCTCGATATAGCCCTGATCATTCAGATAGATCCGCTCCGCCGAGGGCAATCGCGGCAGGCCGGGCATCGTCATGATCTCACCGGTGATGGCGACGACGAAACCCGCGCCAGCCGAGAGACGCACTTCACGAACCGGCACGATATGCCCTTCGGGCGCGCCCCGCAGGTTCGGATCGGTCGAAAAGGAATATTGCGTCTTAGCCATGCAGACCGGCAGATGCCCGTAACCCTGCTCCTCCCAGGCATGTAACTGGTCCCTGACCGCCTTATCAGCCGTCACCTCACCTGCGTGGTAAATCTTCGAAGCCACGATCTCGATCTTCTCGAACAGGGAGACATCGTCGGGATAGAGCGGCGCAAATCGCGACTGTCCCGATTCCGCAAGCTCGACCACCTTGTAGGCGAGCTCCTCGATGCCGGCGGAGCCCTCGGCCCAGTGCCGGCAGAGGATCGCCTCCGCCCCCAAGCGCGAGACATATTCTTTCACCGCTGCGATTTCCGTGTCCGTATCCGAGACAAAGTGATTGATGGCGACGACGACGGGAACGCCGAACTTGCGAACATTGGCGATATGGCGACCGAGATTGGAGCAGCCCTTCTTCAGCGCGGCAACATTCTCGGCTCCAAGATCGTCCTTCTTCACCCCGCCATTCATCTTGAGCGCGCGCACCGTCGCAACGATGACAGCGGCATCCGGTTTCAATCCCGCCTTGCGGCATTTGATGTCGAAGAACTTCTCGGCGCCGAGATCCGCGCCGAAACCCGCTTCGGTCACGACATAGTCACCGAGCTTCAACGCCGTTTTCGTGGCGATGACCGAGTTGCAGCCGTGGGCAATGTTGGCGAATGGGCCGCCATGCACGAAGGCCGGATTGTTTTCCAGCGTCTGGACGAGGTTCGGCTGCATGGCGTCCTTCAGGAGAACCGCCATTGCTCCATCCGCCTTCAGGTCACGGGCAGAAACAGCCGACTTGTCGCGACGGTAACCGACGATGATCTTGCCGAGACGTTCTTCCAGATCCTCGAGATCCCTGGCGAGGCAAAGAATCGCCATCACCTCGGAAGCGACGGTGATGTCGAAGCCGTTCTGTCTGGGAAAGCCGTTGGCCACGCCGCCTAGCGAGGAGACCATCTCGCGTAGCGCCCGGTCGTTCATGTCCATCACGCGCCGCCAGGTGACGCGCCTCAGATCGATGTCCTGCTCGTTGCCCCAATAGATGTGATTGTCGATCATTGCGGCGAGCAGATTGTGGGCGGAGGTGATAGCGTGGAAATCGCCAGTGAAATGCAGGTTGATGTCTTCCATCGGAATGACCTGCGCATAACCGCCGCCCGCGGCCCCGCCCTTCACTCCGAAACATGGTCCAAGCGAAGCCTCGCGGATGCAGACGATCGCCTTCTTGCCGATCCGGTTCAGCCCATCGCCGAGGCCGACTGTCGTCGTCGTCTTGCCCTCGCCGGCAGGGGTCGGATTGATTGCCGTGACGAGAATCAGCCTGCCATCGGGCTTCTCTGCCTGCGCGGCAATGAATTGCGCGCTGAGCTTCGCCTTGTCATGCCCATACGGCGCGAGTTGCGCCTGAGGGATGCCAAGCCTTTCACCAATTTCGAAAATTGGCTTCTTCTCCGCCGCACGCGCAATCTCGATGTCGGATTTGTATGCTGCCATCCCCGTTTCCCCGCGGTTCTCCACGCTCGATCGGCGTCACATATTTGTTTCAACGGGATAGCGAAATATGCCGAGACTGTGAATAGCGCGCAGGTTGCCCAAAGCTCATCCAAGCAGCTATCGGTCAAGCATTGTTTCTATACGTTGCGAGGACCAGACATGAAATCACTCGAACTCATCGTCGAGCGCATCATCCTTTCGAGCCGTTGGATCCTCGTCGCCTTCTATCTCGGCCTTTCCCTCGCGCTCGCCGTTTATGCTGTCTCCTTCGGCTACAAATTCCTGAAGGTGGCCGGCGGCGTATTCGTCCTCAACGAGGGTAAATGATCCTCGCTATGCTCGGCCTGATTGACGCTGCACTGGTCGCCAGCCTCATCGTCATGGTGATGATCTCCGGCTACGAGAATTTCGTCAGCCGCTTTGAGGAGAGCGAGGACGATGTCTCGTTCATCGGCAAACTCGACGCCGGCAGCCTCAAAATCAAGGTCGCCTCGTCGATCGTGGCAATTTCATCAATCCATTTGCTGCAGGTCTTCCTGAATGCCGAGCAATACACCGATAGCAAGATCATGTGGCTGACGGCGATGCATCTGGCGTTTGTCGTCTCCGCGGTGATGCTCGGCTTCCTCGAGCAGATAACAAAAAAAGCGAAAGTGACGGACAAGATCTGATCGTGAAGCGATTCGCAGGCGATTGGTGCGCCCCGGACGAACCTCCATGTTTCCTTCGATGCTGCGCGGAGAGCCGGTCCCGTTTCCTTGGGTTGCGTTTTGAACACGAAACGCCGCAACCATAGGACGATCCTGTGGTTAAAGTAATACATTTGAAATTAATCACTGCGCGCCCCGCCGTTTCGCACTAGCAAATATATCAGTTTGCATATTCTATAGCGCTGAAATGAAGGTAAGCAGGGACGCATTGATGTCTTACATGACTACCTCGGAAAGGCAGCTGTCTCTGGCCACGGAGATTTCAGCGACCAATACCAGGGCCGAATTCGCACAAATTCTCGTCAAAGTAGCGCGCGCCTATGGCTTCCGGCATATCACCTTGATGCTTGCGCCAGCTCTTGAAAGCGTTCTCCTCAAAACCCTCCTCATTGAAACATCGCTTCCATCCGCCTACTTCAACCAATTCGACCGCGCCCGCATCATGCGTTTTCCCATGCTGTCGATGGGAATGGGCGACTCGGCTCTTCCGCGCTCATGGAGCCTTTCCGACAACTCCTGCGCCTACACTTTCCCGAACGAGTTGAACAAGCTTCAGCACGACTTCGGCATTCCCACCGGCGTTGCGCTCCCGGCATATACCCGCGACGGTGAGCGAATCCTGTTCTGGCTGGCCGGTGACCGCCCGGTGCTTGGACAAACCGAGCTCAACGAACTCGCGATGGTGACTCTCCATCTGCTTGACGCCTATCACCGCACGAAGCAATCGAAGGTTACCGAGCATACGCCGCTTTCCGCTCGCGAACGCGAGGTCGTTCGCTGGACGGCGCAGGGAAAAACTTCGATCGAGATCGGCCAGATCCTCTCGTTGTCGGATCACACCGTGAATGCCTATATGACCAGCGCCATCAAGAAACTCGACTGCGTGAACCGGACGCAACTTGTCGCCAAGGCGATCCGGATGAAGCTGATCAACTGAGCGTGACGCTCAGCGATCGAGCACAGAGCGAATTTCGACGAGATTCGACCTGACGCGAAGAATATAGAAGCCCATCGTCGCCAGATGGCTCGGCATGATCCAGCCGTCCTCCCGACCGTTGGAAATAATTGCCGGCTGAATTTGCAACGCCGCCTGGAACTGCCTCATCGTTGCGCCGAATATGGCGCCTAGATTGCGCTCCGCGACGACCTGGGAAAAGTCGGACTGTGCGGCGGCAAGGATCGCGTAGTAGGCATAGAGCTGCCCGTAAGCGAACCAGAAGCGGTCGTCTGCGCGTGTGTCGAACCAGCCGCGATGATGATTCTGTGAGCGGTCTGCAAGCACGTCCGAAGTGCTGCCGAGATCGTTGGCGATACGATCGATGAACTGGATGAGGTTATCCGCGCGCCCATCGAAGATCGCGTTGCAGGCTGCCAGATCCGTATTGAACTTGCGCAGGCTTTCGAGAGCGGATCGATAATAGCTCGGTGTGGGCGTCTTCGGCCCGAACGGATCAAGTCCAAAATACCAGCTGTATTCGTCGAACTGCAGGTTGCCGCGCGCTTTCTGCAGGTCGTTGTTGATCCCCGAGGTGCCGCGCACACGTCCGAGCGTGTCGACCAGTTCAACCGAGGTGCGGCGAACCGCCTGATTCACACCACGCTGGAACGACGCCTTATTGTCGAGAAACGGCGTATGATCCCAGTCGACGCCGAAAAGGCCGAGACGATAGAGCAGCATGGACGAGATCCACGCATTCTGATTGACGTTGAAGTCGACCAGGTCGGCCACGACATCGACGATGGCAGAACGCTGGCAGGTCTTGGTGGTCGCCGCGCTGTCTGTTGACGGCAGCTCCTGTCCAGCGGGAACCTTTCGCTCAGAAAGTCTGTATTCGTTGACGAAGGACGGGTTGAATCCGGACCAGACCTGCGTCTGCCAGATAAAATAGCAATAGAGAACGGCAAGCAGCCCGATAAAACCAAGGATCGGCAACCGGACCATCCAGGTGCGCTGAACGTACCAGCCGCGGGCAGCGATAAATGGCCAGAACGCCCAGGCAAAGAAAATCCGCGCCCAGCGTCCGATGATCCGGCCGATCAGCCTGAAAAAACCGGCGATCCGGTCGAGCATCGTCTTCTCCTTGCCGTGGTGGACAAAAATTGTCTGCGCAATGACATATGCGCTCGCTCGGGGAAGGACAATATCGTGCTGATATTATTGTTTCTTCGGAGCCTAGGAACGCAGAAAGCGGAAACGCAGCCGCTTGGAGATCTTCGTCGCATCGATGAGCGGCTCTCCTGAGCCATCGTCCGCCTCGGGCCCGAAGGTCACGAACTTGTTCGCGAAGGCAGCATCGGCGGCTCGCTTGCGGTGCTCCAGTTCCTGCGGCACCAGCATGTTGCGCTCGAACAATTCAATCGGACCGGCAATCGCGGGAAAAAGCTCTGCCGAAATCTGTACCTTTGACCCGGGAATGTCGGTGTCCACCTGCGCCTGATAGATCAGTAACCGCTCTTCGGTGTCGATCACCATTTTGCGGCCGAGAACGTTGCACTGGCCGACCTGCCTATTCAACGCATCGACGAAAACCTGGAAGAGATTGATGAAGCGTTCGCGGCGCTGACTATCCTCGCGCATTCCGCGCTCTTCATCGGATGCACGGTCGGCCTGCGCTTTCAGCGCGCGGCGCTCTTCTTCCATGCGTTCCCATTCGGCCCTGCTTCCGTAGAGACCGATCCTGCCCTGCGTCGTCAACGCCTTGGCGTTCAATTCCCGGATGCGAAGGCGGGCGATATCGATCCTGTCAACAAGCCGACGGCGCTGTTCGACGATGCCGATCAATCCATGCTCGGCCAACTTGTGAAAGTCGATGGCAATCGTGCGGTAGCTCGCAATAACCGCGGCGGTTTCGTTCGACTTTACCAAGAGGTCGCGCAACCGCTCCACAACAGGCGCAGCGCGCACCCGCGCGCTATGGCGACGCCACATCCGCTGGCGAGAAAAGCGACCAATGAATTTCTCACCTGGCGTCAGGCCACGGAAACTGTCGAGATCTGCCGACACCTTGACCGTCAGCGTGTCGAGGACGGATACGAGTTCCGCGAGGAGATTGGTCAGGCTCGCGCCGTTCGTGACAAACGCCTGGAACCGCCCATTCTCGACAAGGAAACGCTCATCGTCGACAGCAGCCCCTTGGCGGGCAAATTCGGTGACGAAATCGACACAAACCTTGGCTTCAAGACGCAGCTGTTCCGGAAGCGCTCGTGCCGCTTCCAGCTGAGTATCAAAGGAGAAAGGCTTGCGCACCGGGACGCCTCCATGAATCGGTTACCGCGAACCTAGCGCATAAGCCGCCGAACCGGAATCGATTTGAGGAATGGTCATACCGCTTCGGCGAGCCATTGCCCGTTCATGGCATCATCCCAATGGCGCCGGCAGAGCGACACATACTTTTCGTTGCCTCCGACATCGATCTGCGCGCCTTCACGCAGCACCTTTCCTTCCGCATCAAGACGCACCACCATTGTCGCCTTGCGTCCGCAATGGCAGATCGTCCGCACTTCACGCATCTCGTCAGCGATCGCGAGAAGCTCCTCTGAAGCCGGAAAAAGCTTCCCCTGGAAATCCGTCCTCAGGCCATACACCATGACCGGAATGTTCATCCGGTCGACGATCCGGGCAAGCTGCCAGACATGCTCGCGCGTCATGAAGTGAGCTTCGTCGACGAAGACGCAAGCGATGGGTTCCCCCTCCTTGCTGAGCTCGCCAATCAAGGCCTGCAAGTCTGCTTCCGGTTCGAAGGCGACGGCGCTGGCCTGCAGTCCAATCCGGGAGCCGATGATCCCCTTTCCGGCACGCTCGTCGAAGGCCGCTATCAGCAGAACGACGCGCATGCCGCGCTCCTCGTAATTGTAGGAAGCTTGCAGCAGCATCGTCGACTTGCCGGCGTTCATGGTCGAGTAGTTAAAATAGAGTTTTGCCATCGTTTTCTCCGTCTTTCGCTTCTTGAAAGCTCGAAACGTCAAAGAAAAGTCCCCCTTTTTGATAATCACAGGAAATTCCCGGCCGAAAATGCCCAAAACCCTTGAAATTCCGGCACTCCGCGAAAAAGTGCTCACGTCGCAATCGGGTACTCCAATGCGGCGCAAACGCGCTCAGGTCGCTTGTAAAACTCGGCTATTGGTGATTGGCTTGGGAACGTAAGACTGGGAGTCTAAAATGAAAACAACAAGCGTATTCAAACTGACCACCGCCACCGCAGTTGCCGCTCTCTCTGTCGCAACCGCTGCATTCTCCGCCGACCCGGACAGCTGCTCCACCGTCCATTTCTCGGACGTTGGTTGGACGGATATCACCGCGACCACCGCCACTGCCTCCGTGGTCCTGAAAGGACTGGGCTACGCCCCCGACGTCAAGGTTCTTTCGGTTCCGGTTACCTATCAATCACTGAAAAACAAGGACATCGACATTTTCCTGGGTAACTGGATGCCGACCCAGGAGAAAGACGTTCGTCCCTTCCTCGACGATAAGTCGGTGGAGTCCTTTGGCCCGAACCTCGTCGGCGCAAAATACACGTTGGCAACCAATGCCAAGGGCGCTGAACTCGGCATCAAGGACTTCAAGGACATCGCCGCCCATAAGGACGAACTCGACGGCAAGATCTACGGGATCGAGCCGGGCAACGATGGCAATCGCCTCGTCATGGACATGATCGACAAGAACACCTTCGGCCTGAAGGGCATGGAAGTGGTTGAATCGTCCGAGCAAGGCATGCTTGCGCAAGTCGCCCGCACGGAGAAGGAAGGAAAGCCGGTCGTCTTCCTCGGCTGGGAACCCCACCCGATGAACGACAACTTCAAGCTTACCTATTTGACGGGTGGCGACGACATCTTCGGACCGGACTTCGGTGGCGCCAAGGTGTTCACCAACGTTCGTGCGGGCTACCTCAACGAATGCCCGAACGTCGGCGCCTTGCTCAAGAACATGATTTTCTCTCTGGAAATGGAAAATCAGGTGATGGGCAAGATCCTGAACGACGGTGACGAGCCGGAAAAGGCTGCGACGGAATGGCTGAAGGCCAATCCGTCCGCGCTGGATCCGTGGCTTGCGGGCGTGAAGACTCGCGACGGCAGCGGTGACGGCCTTGCGGCTGTCAAGAAAAGCCTCGGCCTGTGACAATGACGAGCGGGGTGGTTTGCACCACCCCGCTTCCGATATCATCGCTATTGTTCTTGCTCTTTCTGGATAGGCGAGCCCTTGACTTGGATCACTGAATCTAAAATCCCCATCGGCGCGTGGGCGAAAGCTTTCGTGGACTGGCTGACGTCGAATGCCGATTGGTTCTTCAACCAGCTCGCCTTCCTGTTGTCGCACGTCATCGACGGGCTGCTGTTCGTTTTGCAGAAGCCGCATCCTCTGATCGTCATCCTTGCCATCGGCGGGATTGCCTACTGGCTCCGGCGCTCGATTGTTGTGGCGGTATTCACCTGGCTTGGGCTGCTGCTCATCATGAACCAGGGCTACTGGAAAGAAACCACCGAAACCCTGGCGCTGGTCCTGGCATCCACTTTCGTCAGTATGCTCGTCGGCATCCCGCTTGGCATCGCCGCCGCGCGCCGCGCTTGGGTCTACGCGGCACTGCGCCCAATTCTTGACTTGATGCAGACCATTCCGACATTCGTTTATCTGATTCCCGCGCTTATTCTTTTCGGCCTCGGTATGGTTCCTGGCTTGATCGCCACTGTCATTTTCGCGATCCCGGCCCCGATCCGCCTGACACGTCTGGGCATCATCTCGACGCCGCCATCGCTCGTAGAAGCCGCAGAGTCTTTCGGCGCAACGCCGATGCAGGTGCTGCGCAAAGTCGAACTGCCCTACGCTACACCGCAGATTATGGCAGGCCTGACGCAGACGATCATGCTGTCGCTCTCGATGGTCGTGATCGCCGCGCTCGTAGGCGCCGATGGTCTCGGCGTGCCGGTTGTTCGCGCGCTCAATACGGTCAATGTCGCCAAGGGCTTCGAAGCTGGACTCTGTATCGTTATTCTCGCGATTATTCTCGACCGCATGTTCCGTGCGACAGGTGAAGGAGAAGGCGTATGACCGCGGTCCGCTTCGACAACGTCAGCATCGTCTTCGGCGATAAACCAGAAAGCGCCCTCGCTTTGGCCGATCAGGGAAAGAACCGCGACGAAATCGGCGCCGCGACCGGTCTCGTTCTCGGCGTGGCGGATGCCTCACTCTCGGTACAGGAAGGCGAGATCCTGGTCCTCATGGGCCTTTCCGGCTCCGGTAAATCGACCTTGCTTCGTGCCGTGAACGGGCTGGCACCCGTCGTGCGCGGGGAAGTTTCGGTCGCAACGCCAAACGGGCTCTGCAATCCCTACAAGACCACCGCGAAGGGCTTGCGCGACCTGCGCATGCACACTGTCTCGATGGTCTTCCAGCAGTTCGCGCTCTTGCCATGGCGCACCGTGGCGGAGAATGTCGGTTTCGGTCTCGAACTCGCGGGTATGCCGGAGGCCGAACGCAAGAAACGCGTCGGTGAACAGCTCGAACTCGTCAACCTGACCAAATGGGCCGACCGCAAGGTCAATGAGCTATCCGGCGGCATGCAACAGCGTGTCGGCCTTGCCCGTGCCTTTGCCACGGGTGCGCCGATCCTGCTGATGGACGAGCCGTTCTCGGCGCTCGATCCGCTGATCCGCACGCGCCTGCAGGACGAGCTTCTCGAGTTCCAGCGGCGGCTGAAGAAGACCATCCTCTTCGTCAGCCACGACCTGGACGAAGCGTTCCGCATCGGCAACCGCATCGCCATCATGGAGGGCGGGCGCATCATCCAGTGCGGCACGCCGCAGGAGATCGTCAAGAACCCCGCCGACCAGTATGTCGCCGACTTCGTCCAGCACATGAACCCGATCAGCATGCTGACGGCGCGGGACGTCATGCAGGCCGGTCTCGGCCACGCGGCCGCAGGCGCCAGCGTCAGCGGCACGGCACGGGCCGAAACGCCGCTGATCGACATCCTGGATGCCCTTTCACGCCAACCTGGCAGCATCGGGGTTGTCGAAAACGGCGCGATCGTCGGCACCATTTCGGCGCAAGACGTCGTCGAAGGTTTGACGCAGCATCGCCGCAAAGAAGAGGCTTGATCCTACCGTCCGCTTCCGCCAAAAAAGTGGACATGAAAGATCAAGCTTCCGTTCTCAGGGAAACCGACGGAGAAGCCCGCAAGCTCGCTCGCACGCTTCTCCGTTCCGCCCGTTACGCCGCAATCGCCGTTCTCGACCCCGGGACCGGTTTCCCCTTTGCCAGCCGGGTCCTCCTCGGCACCGACATCGACGGTGTTCCCGTCATTCTCGTCTCGGGCTTGTCGACGCATACCCGCGCGCTCGACGCCGATCGCCGCGCTTCGCTTCTGACAGGCGAGCCTGGCAAGGGCGATCCGCTTGCTCATGCACGCCTGACGACCCAATGCCTTGCCGAACCGGTCGAGCGCGACAGTGAGGTCTACGCGCGAATTCGCAGCCGCTTCCTCAGCCGCCATGCCAAGGCAAAGCTCTATATCGATTTCCCTGATTTCCGTTTCTTCCGGCTTGTGCCGCAGTCCGCAAGTCTCAATGGCGGATTTGGTCGCGCCTATGTGCTGGAAGGCGTAGATCTTACGATTCGATCTCCCGGCAACGAAGCGGTGGCAGCGCAAGCGGACGCGATAGTGCAAGAATTGCTAGCCAGGCACCCAGACCTCGCGGCTAGGGCCGCAGCGAGCGTGAAGGCCGGCAACGGCGATTGGCGCATTTGTGGAGTGGATTGCGCCGGTTTCGATCTCATTTCGGGTGATTTGCTTTTGCGTTGCGAGTTCGACGCCGTCGCGCAGGCCGTTGAGGACGTTTATTCACATATACCTAACATGAAATACGCAATACCTGAAATTTAGCTATATACAATCTTGACGCTGTATTGATAGTTTTCGCCGTCCGGCATTGAGCGGGAACGTGCGTTTTTGAAATTAGTTTCACATCAGGAAGAAGGTATGGACACAATCGATTTAACCGCCAATGCAAACGTTGCCGCTGCCCTGTTGTCGGCAATGGCGAACCCCAAGAGACTTCTCATTCTCTGCAACCTCGTGAGGGGCGAAATCCCGGTTGGCGCGCTGGCGCAAGAGGTCGGTTTGAGCCAGTCCGCGCTCTCGCAGCACCTATCCAAGCTGCGCGCTCAGAAGCTGGTCAAGACCCGCCGCGACGCTCAGACGATCTACTACTCGAGCAATTCCGAGCAGGTTCTCAAAATCCTCGAAGCACTCACGGACATCTATACTGTTCAAAACCGCACAAAGTCTGCGGCATAGGGACGCGCTGACATAACGTCAGCCTATAAGCCGCACTGCTGAGGGATGCATCCGGAATAGTGCGGCACCTTATTTCAGCACGTCTACATACTCTTAGACCGGCAGAAATGCCGGTCTATTTTTTGTAGTGTCCATTGGAGCGACAAGCACGCAGCAGGTCCGCAGCTTGACGCCCGGAGAAGCGCTGATAATTTGACCGGGCAGTAAAAAACCGCCTCAGCCAATACCGGGAACGGCCTCCGAAACGGCCATGGAGAACAGCATGTCCAACCGCCTCAATACCACGCCAAATGACCTGCGGGCCTTTTGGATGCCCTTCACTGCGAACCGTCAGTTCAAGAAGGAGCCGCGTCTCTTTGTTAGCGCCAAGGACATGTACTACCAGACTCATGACGGCCGCCAGGTGCTCGACGGCACCGCCGGCCTATGGTGCGTCAATGCCGGCCACTGCCGGCCGAAGATCACCGAGGCGATCCGCGAACAGGCGGGCGAACTCGATTATGCGCCGGCGTTCCAGCTTGGCCATCCCAAGGCCTTCGAACTGGCGAACCGCCTTGTCGACATCGCGCCCGAAGGTATGGATCACGTTCTCTACACCAATTCGGGGTCTGAATCGGTCGAGACGGCTCTCAAGGTGGCGCTTGCCTATCATCGCGTGAAGGGCAACGGCTCGCGCTTCCGTCTGATCGGCCGGGAGCGCGGCTATCATGGTGTCAACTTCGGCGGTATTTCCGTTGGCGGCATCGTCTCCAACCGCAAGATGTTCGGCACCCTGCTAACAGGCGTCGACCATATGCCGCACACCCATCTGCCCGGCAAGAATGCCTTCACTCGCGGCCAGCCCGAGCATGGCGGCGACCTGGCGACCGAGCTTGAGCGCATCGTCACGCTGCACGACGCTTCGACCATCGCGGCCGTCATCGTCGAGCCGATCGCCGGCTCGACCGGCGTCCTGATCCCGCCGAAGGGCTACCTGCAGAAGCTCCGCGAGCTTTGCACCAAGCACGGCATCCTGTTGATCTTCGACGAAGTCATCACCGGCTTCGGCCGTCTTGGCGCCCCGTTCGCTGCGCAGTATTACGACGTCAAGCCTGACATGATCACCACCGCGAAGGGCCTGACCAACGGTGTCATTCCGATGGGTGCGGTCTTCGTGACAGCGGAGATCCACGATGCGTTCATGAACGGCCCGGAGCACATGATCGAGTTCTTCCACGGCTATACCTATTCCGGCAATCCGATCGCCTCGGCGGCCGCACTCGCCACGCTCGACACCTACAAGGAAGAAGGCCTTCTGACCCGTGCGGCGGAACTCTCCGACTACTGGGCCGACGCGCTGCACTCACTAAAGGATTGCCCGAATGTCATCGATATCAGGAACACCGGCCTGATCGGCGCCATCGAACTTGATCCGATTGCTGGCGAGCCGACCAAGCGCGCCTTCACCGCCTTCCTGAAGGCCTATGAGAAGGGCCTGCTGATCCGCACCACCGGCGACATCATCGCGCTCTCGCCGCCGCTGATCATCGAGAAGCACCACATCGACGAACTTTTCGGAAAACTGCGCGAAATTCTGCAAAACAACATCTAAACAACGCGTTTTCGGGCCCGTTTTTGCCAAATCCGGCAAAACCGGGCCCTATTTCTTTATCTTCTTGCGAAATCAGCAGTAAATTCCTAAGAAACTTGCTGCGCACTCGCCGAAGCCAAACATGGCAGGCGGATGCTTCGGCCGCGCGGCCGCTGATCGTCTCTTGGCGCATCCCGCAAGGGCTGTTGTACGATCTGGGCTTGCCGCTGCGGTACTTAAATCGCGGGTTTGAAACCCACCCAAGGAGAAAGAAAATGAGTCTGAAGACTTTGTCGGCGGCCCTTGTCGCCTCGCTTGCCTTCGCGCCGCTCGCCCACGCAGACATCACGATCGGCCTTATTGCGCCTCTGACCGGTGCGGTGGCCGCCTATGGCGATCAGGTGAAGAATGGCGCGCAAACTGCGGTTGATGAAATCAACAAGAAAGGCGGCATCCTCGGCGAAAAAGTCATCCTCAAATACGCCGACGACGCCGGTGAACCCAAGCAAGGCGTTTCCGCCGCAAACCAGCTCGTCGGCGATGGCATCCGCTTCGTCGTTGGCCCGGTCACCTCGGGCGTGGCGATCCCGGCATCCGACGTTCTCGCCGAAAACGGCGTCCTGATGGTCACTCCGACTGCGACGGCTCCCGATCTCACCAAACGCGGTCTCGCCAACGTCCTGCGCACCTGCGGTCGTGACGATCAGCAGGCCGAAGTCGCCGCCAACTACGTCTTGAAGAATTTCAAGGACAAGCGCGTCGCGATCATCAACGACAAGGGCGCCTACGGCAAGGGTTTGGCGGATGCCTTCAAGGCCACGCTGAATGCCGGCGGCATGAAGGAAGTACTCGACGACTCGCTGACCCCTGGCGATAAGGACTTCAGCGCGCTCACCACCCGCCTCAAGGCTGAGAACGTCGACGTCGTCTATTTCGGTGGCTATCACCCGGAAGGTGGCCTGCTGGCCCGCCAGCTGCATGACCTCTCCGTCAAGGCGACAATCATCGGCGGCGACGGCCTCTCCAACAGCGAGTTCTGGAACATCGGCACCGACGCAGCTGGTGGCACGATCTTCACCAATGCCATGGACGCAACGAAGAGCCCGGACTCCAAGGCAGCAGCCGACGCGCTGAAGGCCAAGGGCATCCCGGCCGAAGCCTTCACGCTCAACGCCTACGCCGCAGTCGAAGTGCTGAAGGCCGGCATCGAGAAGGCAGGCAGCGTCGAAGATTCCGAAGCAGTCGCCAAGGCGCTCAAGGGCGGCGAGCCGATTTCGACCGCAATCGGCAAGCTGACCTACGGCGAAACCGGCGACCTGACCTCGCAGAGCTTCGCGCTCTACAAGTGGGAAGGCGGCAAGATCGTTCCGGCTGAATAAGCTGTCGATCTCCCGATCGTAATCGCCGGGCGTCCCTGTGGGCGCCCGGTTTTCGTTTGTGGCCCGGATGGTAAGCCGACCTCGCTTTGTCGGACACATGGGCTATAAGTGGTAAAACGCCAGCACGAGGATGCCCATGACTGCCAAGCTCGAACGCCTCATTGACCAGGGAATGGGCCGCTTGCCTGCCGATATCGTCTTGAAAGGCGGACGTTTCTTCGATCTCGTGACCGGCGAACTGGTGGCTTCGGATATCGGGATGGCTCAAGACCGCATAGTCGGCACGTGCGGCAGCTATGACGGCGATACCGAGATCGATATCTCGGGAAAGATCGTCGTGCCTGGCTTCATCGACACCCACCTCCATATCGAGTCATCGCTGGTGACGCCGCACGAGTTCGACCGCTGCGTTCTGCCTTATGGCGTGACGACTGCCATCTGCGACCCGCACGAGATCGCCAATGTTCTCGGCACCGAAGGCATTCAGTATTTTTTGGATTCCTCGCTCGAAACGATCATGGACATCCGCGTCCAACTCTCCTCCTGCGTGCCCGCCACGCATCTGGAAACATCCGGCGCCGATCTGCCGATCGAACGGCTCCTTCCCTTCCGCCATCATCCTAAGGTCATCGGCCTTGCCGAGTTCATGAACTTCCCCGGCGTGATCCACAAGGATCCGATCTGCATGGCGAAGCTCGACGCTTTCCAGGGCCAGCATATTGACGGCCACGCCCCACTGCTCTTGGGCAATGATCTCAACGGCTATCTCGCAGCCGGCATCCGCACCGAGCACGAATGCACGAGTGCTGCCGAAGCGCTGGAAAAAATCCGCAAGGGCATGCACATCCTCATACGCGAGGGCTCCGTGTCGAAAGATCTCGCAGCCCTGATGCCCATCATCACCGAACGCCTGTCACCCTACCTCGCGCTTTGCACAGATGACCGCAACCCGCTCGATATCGCGGAACAGGGCCATCTCGATTACATGATCCGCACCGCCATCAAAAGCGGCGTGGAGCCGCTCGCCATTTACCGCGCTGCCTCGATCTCGGCTGCCCGTGCTTTTGGCCTGAGAGACCGCGGTCTCGTCGCCCCAGGCTGGCGCGCGGACCTCGTGGTCATCGACAGCCTCGAAAACTGCCGTGCGGACCTCGTCTTTGCGGCGGGTCGCCAGGTGACGACAGAGCTTTTCGCCACGCGCAAGCCCGTGGAGCCGGTCGGCCTCGACAGCGTCAAGGCTAGGCCTGTCAACGCCGCCCATTTCGGCGTTCCGGTTGCCGATGGTGAAACGCCCGTGATCGGCGTCACCCCTGGTAAGATCATCACCGAACATCGCCGCTATCGGCTGCCGGTGAACGGCAACCAGACCGACGTCGATCTCGGCAACGACATCATCAAGGTCGCCGTCATCGAGCGGCATGGCAAGAACGGCAACCATGCCAACGGTTTTGTCCAGGGGTTCGGCCTGAAGAAGGGTGCGATCGCCTCGACCGTCGGCCATGACAGCCACAACATCTGCGTCGTCGGCGTCAGCGAGGACGATATGGCGCTCGCCGCCAATCGTCTCGGCGAAATCAAGGGCGGCTTCGTGGTCGTCGAGGATGGCAAGGTCACCGGCGAAATCGCCCTGCCCGTTGCCGGCCTGATGAGCCTCGAGCCCTACGAGACGGTGCGCGACACGCTCCACCATCTGCGCAAGGCCGCCTATGCGCTCGGCACGACACTGGAAGAACCCTTCCTGCAGGTCGCCTTCCTGCCGCTGCCGGTCATTCCGCACCTGAAGATCTCGGATCGCGGAATGGTCGATGTCGACAAGTTTGCCCTGATCGGGTGAGCGTCTAGCCAGCCACCCGCGCACAGAACGCGTCGAGCGCTGCGAGCTTGATCGGGCCGCTTCCGGTTGTCGCAGCGAAGCCCGGCATCGCCAATCGTTCTCCGATCACCATTCCCGCCGGCGGAATGAATTGTGCGGGCTTGCGCGTCAGATTGAAGACAAAGAGTAGCGTCTCACTGCCCTTGGCACGCGTAAAGGCGAGAAGGTCCTGATTGGTCCCGATGAACTCCATCGCGCCGTCAAGCAATGCCGGGTGGCTCTTGCGGAATCCGAGCGTCCGCCGGTAATGGTTCAGCACAGAATGCTGATCGCTCTCCTGCGTGTCGACGGAAAGCGCCGCCTGCTCGTAGGGCACCGGCAACCAGGATTTTTCGGCGGTCGTAAAGCCGGCATGTGCCTTAGCTGCTTCCCAGGGCATCGGCGTGCGGCATCCGTCGCGCCCCTTGAAGGCCGGCCAGAAGCGGATGCCATAGGGATCGCGCAGATCCTCGAAGGCAAGCTCGGCTTCGGGAAGGCCGAGTTCCTCGCCCTGATAGAGGCAGATCGATCCACGCAGCATGGCCAGCACCGACATGGCGAGCTTGGCGATCAGAGGCCGCTCCGCTTCCGTTTTGGCAAAGCGGCTCACATGACGGTTGACGTCGTGGTTCGAGAAAGCCCAGCAGACCCATCCATCGGCGACCGACTTCTGGAAGGCATCGACGCAGCCGCGGATATGAGCAGCGGTAAAGTCCGGTCCGAGCAGATCGAACGTGTAGCACATGTTCAGCTTGTCGCCGCCA
Source organism: Rhizobium sp. R693 (assembly GCF_002211315.1). Classification (NCBI taxonomy): domain Bacteria; kingdom Pseudomonadati; phylum Pseudomonadota; class Alphaproteobacteria; order Hyphomicrobiales; family Rhizobiaceae; genus Rhizobium; species Rhizobium sp. R693. The sequence goes on from NZ_LOKY01000002.1 coordinate 168,026, forward strand.
CCCGTATAGGCGGCCACCGTCTTCAGCGAGCGGGCACCGTCGCCCACCTCGCCAACCGTCGCGCGCGCCTCATAGCGGTCGAGCAGCGCCCGGAACCGTTGGAGGAAGCCGATATTTTCCGGCTGCGTCTTGTCATAGAGGTGGTTCTGCATGCCGTAGGGGTTCGTATCCGGTGCATCGAGGCCGGCATCGCTCTCGTCGGGCGCATGCGGAGGGTTGTCGCGAAGCAGCTTGTCACAGAAGTAATAGTTCACCGTATCGAGGCGGAACCCGTCTACGCCGCGATCGAGCCAGAACTTCACGGTGGCAAGCACGGCGTCCTGGACCTCCGCACTGTGGAAATTGAGATCCGGCTGCGAGCTCAGGAAGTTATGCTGGTAATATTGCCGGCGCACGCCGTCCCACTCCCATCCAGGCCCGCCGAAGATCGAGAGCCAGTTGTTGGGTGCCGTCCCATCCGGTTTCGGATCCGCCCAAACATACCAGTCTGACTTGGGATTGGTCCGGCTCGAGCGGCTTTCGACAAACCAGGGATGAACATCAGCCGTATGCGAGATCACTTGGTCGATGACAATTTTGATGCCGAGCCCGTGGGCCGTCGCCATCATCTCATCGAAGTCATCAAGCGTGCCGAAGATCGGATCGACGTCGCAATAGTCCGAAACGTCGTAGCCCATGTCGGCCATCGGCGACTTGAAGAACGGCGACAGCCAGATCGCATCGACGCCGAGGCTGGCGATATAGGGCAATCTCCGCGTGATGCCCTTCAAATCCCCGAGGCCATCTCCGTTCGTATCCTGAAAGGAACGTGGGTAGACCTGATAGATAACTGCACCCCGCCACCAGTGCGCCGTCTTGCCTGCAACCGACATCAGCCAATCATCTCCCGCATCATTCAATGATGCCAAGACTAAAGCGGGCGCGACAAAAAACAACCTTCAGCCGAGATCCGTCGAACATCCCAGCTTCCGCAATTTGTGCTTTATCTTTTCACGGTGCTTGATGTCCTTGCTCGGCAGCTTGCCGCCCACGGTGTTACGCTCCTGCATGGCAAGTGTCCGACAATCCATCTTTCGCCCCTTGCCTCCGCCTCCGTGTGCGTAAGCGGGAGCAGTTGAATGGGATAGCGCCGCGACAAGCGAAATGGCGATCAGAGAAACTGGGATCTTCTGCATGGCTCTCCCCATAGCCGCATGATCGCTATTATGGGCCCCGCCGACGAGGTCAACAATCCGGCCCAAAGCCGCAGTCCCATGCCACTCGCGGCTTGTCAGGAAGCTGCCCTGCGCGTATCAGCGAAGCGGGAAAATTCAGGGAGGCTTTCTGTGAGCGGGCGTTTTCTATCGATCGGTGAGTGCATGGTGGAGCTTTCACAGGCGGGTGCCGGCTTGCTGCGCAAGGGCTTTGCCGGCGATACGCTGAACACCGCCTGGTATGCCCGCGCCTGCCTGCCTGCAGGGTGGTCGGTGGACTATTTTACCGCGCTCGGCGACGAAGCCATGTCCGATGAGATGATTGCCTTCTTCAACCAGGCTGGCATCGGCACCGAATTTATCAGGCGCATCAAGGGCAAGGCGCCCGGTCTCTACATGATCAGCCTCAAGGAAGGCGAACGTTCCTTCAGCTACTGGCGCGACAACTCCGCCGCTCGCCTACTGGCTGCCGACGCGGAGCTTCTGCGCGAGGCGATTGAGGCCTGCGATGTCATCTATTTCTCCGGCATCACGCTTGCGATCCTGTCGCGCAATGACGCCGATACGCTGCTCGCTGAAGTGCGCCGCGCCAAGGCAGCCGGCAAGATTGTTGCCTTCGACCCCAACATCCGACCACGGCTCTGGTCGGGTTATGACGTGATGCATGCGACGATCAGCGAAGGCGCCCGCGCCTCCTCCCTGGTGCTTCCGAGTTTTGATGACGAGGCCACGCACTTCGGCGACGTTTCGATAGAGGCGACGATCCAGCGGTACCGCACACTTGGGGCCACCGACGTGCTCGTCAAGAACGGCGCAGAAGGCGCTACGCTGAGTTTTGACGGCGTGGAGAGCTTCGTCCCGGCTGAAAAGGTCAAGCAGGTCGTCGACACGACCAGTGCCGGCGACAGTTTCAACGGAGCATTTCTCGCCCGCTACCTTGAAACGAAAGACGCCCCGGCGGCAGCGGCATTTGCCGCAAAGGTCGCTGCACGTGTGGTCAGCGAACATGGCGCCCTGGTTGCATGGGAAAAGCTCGGCATCAAGAAAGCTTGAGCAACACCGAACGATCGGCGTAACGAGACTGTAATAATTCCATCATCGACTGCCGCCAGAATGTGAGGCGCGGGAATCGAGTCTCCGGGTCTGCTCGGAATTGGGCCGGCGCCCCCGCGGGCGCGGCATGGATGGAATTGGGGCGTGCTACAACATATGTCGGATGTTGGAGGCAACGAAGGCCGGGATGCATCTCGGCTAGATGTGGCGGAACGGCTGGTTATTGTCAGCGATGCCTGGCATCCGCAGGTCAACGGTGTCGTCCGTTCGATCGAGAACACCAATCGCGAACTGGCGAAGATGGGCATTGAGGTGGCAATGGTGACGCCGCAGGGCTTCCACAGCATCCCTTGCCCCACCTACCCCGAAATTCGTCTCTCGATCGCCAGCTACCGCCGCGTCGCGCGCGAGATAAGGAAGCACATGCCCTCCTACGTTCATATCGCGACGGAAGGGCCTTTGGGGCTGACGGCGCGGCGCTGGTGCCTGAAGAACCGCATGCCCTTCTCCACCAGCTATCACACTCGCTTTCCGGAATACGTCTCGGCCCGCCTGCCGGTGCCAAAGAGCTGGCTGTATGCGTTCGTTCGTTGGTTCCACAACTCAGGCGCCGGTTGCATGGTCGCAACCCCGAGCCTTGCGCGCGAACTCTCCGAAAAGGGCATCCGAAATCTCATGCCGTGGAGCCGCGGTATCGACGCCGATCATTTTCGTCCAATGCCTCTGGAAGATGCGCCATTCGGCCTTTCTCGCCCGATCTTCATGACAGTCGGCCGCGTTGCCCTGGAAAAGAACCTGCCGGCCTTTCTGGATCTCGACCTGCCCGGATCGAAAGTCGTCGTGGGTGACGGACCGGCGCGCGCCGAGCTCGAGAAGCGCTACCCGGATGTGCATTTCACCGGCCTGAAGGTCGGCGAGGAACTGGCGAGGGCCTATGCCCAGGCGGATGTCTTCGTCTTCCCATCACTGACGGATACGTTCGGCAATACAATTCTGGAGGCGCTCGCCTCGGGTGTTCCTGTCGCCGCCTACCCTGTCACCGGTCCGCTCGATATTATCGGCGAGGATACCGACGTCGGCGCGCTCGACGATGATCTGAGGACGGCTTGCATGGCGGCGCTGTCTGCCTCGCGCGAAAAGGCCCGTGAACTCGCGCTGCAATATTCATGGGAAGCGGCAACGACGCAGTTCATAAACAACATTCGCGCCGCCAACGGCGTCATTACGCCAAAGTGGAAAAAGGCGTGGCAATTTGCTGCCAAGTCGCTGCCGAGAACAAAAAAGCCCGGCGACGCCGCCGGGCCTATCTCATCGGGAGCCTGATCCGCTATTTCTTCAGTGCCTCACGCAGCGTCTGATTGGCGACAGAGATTGCACGGCGCGTTGCTGGCGTCTCGGTGATGGCGTTCAGAAGCACGAAGTCGTGGATCGTGCCGTTGTACCGGATCGAGGTCACCTTCACGCCGGCCTGCGTCAGCTTGCGGCCATAGGCCTCGCCTTCGTCGCGCAGCACGTCGTTTTCATCCGTGATGATCAAGGCAGGCGGCAGGCCGTTCAGTTGATCGAGCGAGGCCTGAAGCGGTGAAGCAGTCGGTTCCTTGCGCTTGGCTTCATCCGGCAGATAGGCGTTCCAGAACCACTTCATCGCCTCCTTCGTCAGCCAGGGACCGTTGGCGAATTCGTTGTAGGAGCCCGTTTCGAAGTTTGCATCAGTCACGGGATAAAAGAGGACCTGCTGGTCGATTGCCGGACCGCCACGCTCCTTGGCAAGCAGGGTGACCGCAGCCGTCATGTTGCCGCCAACGCTATCGCCGGCCACCGCCAGACGGCTCGCATCGACATTGAATTCCTTCTGATGTTCGCCGACGTATTTCGTAGCGGCGTAGGCCTGCTCGATCGCGATCGGGTAACGTGCTTCCGGCGAACGCTCATAATCGACGAAGACAACGGCGGCGTTGGCGCCATTGGCGATCTCGCGGACGAGACGGTCATGCGTGTCGGCGTCGCCGAGAACCCAACCGCCGCCGTGGAAGTACATTACGACCGGCAGTTTGCCCTTCGCGCCTGCCGGACGGACGATACGCAACTTGATGCTGCCGGTCGGGCCGGCCTTGATTGTCACATTCTCTTCCTTCGCTGCGACTTTCTTGAAGTCGCCTTTCTGGGCGCCGGCAAGGACTCCACGGGCATCGGATGGAGACAGCGTATAGATCGGCTTGGCGCCAGCGAGCGCGTCGATAAACTTCTGGGTGGTCGGTTCCAGCACCGGATCGGCAGCGGCGCCGAAGGTCGCGGCTGCCAGAATGGTTGCTGCGGAGACTGCGGTCTTGATGGTCGACATCATCTTGTCCTTTCGGTTGCGGTTCGTTTTTATTTATCGCACGATAATTTATCGCACGATTTAAATTTCGGCAACTCAGTCATGCGAAAAAGATCATTGCGATTATTTATCGCGCGATATATTGTTGTGCGATTTGGGAGGTCCCGACATGAGCGACGATCTGAATCTCGACGATTTCATCTGTTTCGCGCTCTACACCGCGAACCACGCGATGAACCGCGTCTACAAGCCTATGCTGGACGCCTTGAACCTGACCTACCCGCAATACCTGGTCATGGTTACGCTCTGGAAGGAGGATGGCCAAACGGTCGGTGCCATTGGCGAGAAGCTGCTTCTGGAATCGAGCACGCTCACCCCTCTCCTCAAACGCCTGGAAGCGACAGGCTACATCAAGCGCGAACGTGGTACGGACGACGAACGTGTCGTTATTATCCGTTTGACCGATGAAGGCCGGAAACTTAGAGCGCGCGCAGCTTCCATTCCCGGCTGCATCGTCAATGCGTCAGGCCAGAAATTCGCTGAACTGAAGCGGCTGAGGGCGCAAGTCGTCGCGCTGCGCGACGCGTTGGAGAGCAGCGCAGCCTGAGCGGCCTGCCCTCAGGTCCGCTTCTTCTTCGACTCGTACGGATTGTCGGGCGAACGATAGTGAATGCGGATCGGCACGCTCGGCATATCGAAATCGTTGCGCAGGCCGTTGATCAAATAGCGGGTGTACGACTCCGGCAGCGCGTCCGAGCGCGTGCAGGAGATCATGAAGGCCGGCGGGCGAGCCTTCACCTGCGTCATATACTTGAGCTTGATACGACGGCCGGAAACTGCCGGTGGCGGATGCTGAACCTGCTGCTGCTCCAGCCAGCGATTGAGCCGCGCGGTCGAAATGCGCTTGTTCCAGACCTTGTCCGTATCGATGATCGACTGCATCAGCTTGTCGAGCCCGCGGCCGGTCTGGCCGGAGATCGGCACGGCGCGGATGCCACGCGCCTGCGGCAGCAACCGGTCGGTCTTTTCGCGCAGATCCGCAAGAACCGCCTGCGGCTCCTCGATCATGTCCCACTTGTTGAACGCGAGCACGGCAGCTCGCCCTTCGCGCAGGACGAGATCGACGATGTGCAGGTCCTGCTTCTCGAACGGAATCGTCGCATCGAAGACGATGACGACGAGCTCGGCGAAGCGGATAGCGCGCAGCGCATCGGCGACGGAGAGCTTTTCCAGCTTTTCGATCACCTTCGCCTTGCGGCGCATACCTGCCGTATCGAACATCTTGATGGTGCGACCACGCCAGTCCCATTCCACGGAGATGGAGTCGCGCGTGATGCCGGCTTCCGGTCCGGTCAGCAACCGGTCTTCACCGAGGAAGCGGTTGATCAGCGTCGACTTGCCGGCATTCGGACGGCCGACGATCGCCACGCGCAGCGGCTTGGTGTCGTCATATAGAGGTTCGTCCTCTTCCTCGCCGTCCTCATCGGTCGGCTGAGGGATATCGACGTCGGTGACGGCGACATCTTCCTTCGGCGGGAACGCGCGATCTTCGCCGAGCGCGGCAATAATAGCGTCTCGCAGGTCGAGCATCCCCTGCCCGTGTTCGGCCGAGATTGGCGTCGGCTCCCCAAGGCCGAGCGAATAGGCATCATAGAAACCGGCGTCCGATCCGCGCGCTTCCGACTTGTTGGCCACGAGAACCACCGGTTTGCCTCGACGGCGCAGCATTTCAGCAAGCGCCGTGTCAACAGGCGTCAGACCGGTCTTGGCATCGACGACAAACAGAGAAAGGTCGGCTTCGTCGATCGCCGCTTCGGTCTGCGCACGCATGCGGCCCTGCAGGCTCTCTTCATGGGCCTCTTCAAGACCGGCGGTATCAACGATGGTGAACCGCAGGTCGACCAGCCGTGCCTCGCCCGGGCGACGGTCGCGCGTGACACCCGGCGTATCGTCGACAAGCGCCAGCTTCTTCCCAACCAGGCGGTTGAAAAGCGTCGACTTGCCGACATTCGGGCGACCGACAATGGCGACCGTAAAGCTCATTGAAATTCCTTACTTTCAGCCCTGTGCGGCGGGCGCCTTGCCGGATGCGGTGATGTTATCAAGCATCATCTGGGCACGATTGGCAACATTGCGCGGGCTCTGCGCATCGTCGGCGATCGCCTGGAACCACTGGCGCGCCTGGCTCATATTGCCGGCCTTATAGGCGGCAAGGCCGAGCGCTTCGCGGGCGGAGTGGCGGAAGGCGTTGCCGGGAACAGCCATTTCCTCCACCTGTGCGGAAACCTGATCGTACGAGCCGCTCTCGATCAGCAACCAGCCGGCGCGCATCTTGGCGGCATCGCGCACGGCTGCCGGTGCGGCGTTGTCCTTGCCGATCACGTCGAAGGCGGCAACGGCACCTGCCGTATCACCCTTCTGGGCCAGCACGCTGGCCGCGCGCAGCCGCGCCAGGATCGGATAGGATCCGTGGCCTTCCTTTTCCAGCGTCTCGAGCGCTGCCAGCGCCTCGTCGTGCTTGTTCTCATCGGCAAGCTTCATCGCGGCGATGAACTTGTCGCCCGTGCCGGAGGACTGGTTATCGTCCCAATATTCATAGACCTTGTAGCCGATGGTACCGAGCACGATCAGGACAGCGAGCGCAATCAGGTAGCGACCAAACCGACGCCATGCGCCTTTCACCTGGTCGGAACGCAGTTCCTCATTGACTTCACGAATGAAGCTGTCGTCGTTGAATGCCATTCTCGTCTCCGGGCGCGGATATGCTTCGGCATGCGGATTGCACGCACATTGTGGGGCCTTCTACCCCATTTTTCAGCAGTTGTAAGGGGGATTGGAAAGATTCGTCACATAACGATCGGAGCCACCCCGATCAACAGCTCATGCAGCTTGAATGTGATAAGTGCCCAGGCCACGACGCCGATGATCACGGCATAGAGGTCATACTTCCCCGAGACGAAGGGCCGTAGGGTAAGCCCGCCTGCCCGTTCGCGGCGCTTTAGCGCAATGCGCAGGATGACGCCCCATGCGAGGAAGGCACCGAACAGGAGCACCGAAGAGGTCTCGCCGTTGGCCAAGAGATGCGCGAAAGCCCAGATCTTCACCGACAACACCATCGGATGCTTCGTCTTGACTGCAATATGCCCCGCCGGCAGCAGCGAGGCGACCAGACAGATCAAGGCGAGCAGCATCAGGGTCAGCGTGATATGCGCCATCCAGACCGGTGGAGTGTAGAGAACGCCGGTCACCTGTCGGGCCTGACCGAAGCCATAGATGAGCAAGATCAGCGAGAGAATGCTGACAACCGAATAGACGCCCTTCCAACCGTTCTCGCCAAGACTGTCGATCATGGACTGGCGAAAACCGGGCGCAATGACACGGATCAGATGAAGCCCTAGGAAAATGATGATACCGACGACGAGCAATGCCATGGCGATCTCCTGTGCGTTTTCTGAGACTTAGCCGCAGCGGCACAAAAACGCTAGCGTCACCGCAGCTTCGCCGCATTTCTGTAACAGGAAAACCGCAAACAAATTGTCGCGGTGTCCATGTTTCGTTCGTTTTTCAAAGCCTCCCTCGCCCTCTCTTTGCTCATTCCCAGCGCGGCCGGCGCAGTCGACCAGCCGAAACAGCTGGTTATCATCTCCTTCGACGGCGCGCACGCCAACGCGCTCTGGCAGAAGAGCCGTGAAATGGCGGCGAAGAACGGCGCGCATTTCACTTATTTCCTCTCCTGCACCTTCCTGATGAACCAGGCGGCCAAGAAGGCCTATCAGGCACCGCATGAAAAACAGGGCAAATCCAACGTCGGCTTTGCCCAGAGCGACGACGAGATCCGCGAGAGGCTCGGCAATATCTGGCACGCCCACCTCGAGGGCCACGACATATCGAGCCATGCTTGCGGCCATTTCGATGGTCGCCAATGGAGCGAAGCCGACTGGTCGAAGGAATTCGCGACATTCCGCGCCACACTGAAACGCGCCTGGAAGAGCGTCGATCTCGAAGAGCCGAAGGGCTGGCAGGACCTGGTCGATCACGGCATCCACGGCTTCCGCGCCCCCTACCTCTCGGCGACGCCGGGCGCAGACATGATAGCGGCGGAGAAAAAGGCCGGCTTCACCTATGACGCAAGCCTCGTGACCAAGGGACCCGCCATACCGCTTGAGGAGGCCGGCGTCGTCCGCTTCGGCCTGCCGCTGATCCCCGAAGGCCCGCGCGAGAAGCCTATCATCGGCATGGACTACAACCTTTTCGTTCGCCATTCTAACGGCGAGGAGGACAAGGCCGATTCGAAGGCATTTGAAGAGCGTTCGTATGCGGCCTTCAAGGAGGCGTTCGACAAGCAGTACACGGGCAGCCGTATTCCGCTGCAGCTCGGCTTCCACTTCGTCGAGATGAACGGTGGCGCCTACTGGCGCGCGCTCGACCGGCTGGTGAGCGATGTCTGTCACCGCGCGGACGTCGCCTGCGTCAGCTATTCCGAAGCGATCCCGATGATCGAGGCGCGCGGCAAGCTGCAGGAGCAAACGCAAACCTCAGGGCTATAGGGAAGCACTACCGTCACGTATGCTTTTGCCGGGTATGAGAACAGCCGCACGTGAGATTGAACGCGCGGGCTCTCAATCGGGCACATGCTCCATGATGATTTGCGTGTGCAGCATCGGCGCCGCCTCGGCTCCGAAATAGGTTTCGAGCAGCGGCAGAAAATCCTCCGACAGATAGAACTCCGTCAACGCCCGATCGGCCAGCAGGCGGAAATCGGCGTCGTCGCGTGGTAGCGCGATCGCATAGGGTTCATGCGTAAAGAGCCGGTCGCCGATCTCGAGTGAGGACGGATCGTGCGCCCGCTTGGCGAGGCTGATCAGCAGCGCCTGATCAGCGATATAGGCATCGATCTTGTGATCCTCCAGCGCCTTAAGACCGTCCTGGTGCGTTTCGAAATCGGCAAGTTTCGTCTTCGACACCTGGGTTGCCAATGCCTCGCGCAGCGTTGTGCCTGTTGTCGTGCTTGCGTGCACGCCGATTACGCGTGTGGATGCGACATGCTCGCTAACGGCACGAACAGCGGGCTTTTCGACAAAAAGAGTCTGCAGATAATTCGGTGAATCCTTGCGCAGCAGCGCGGTCGCCCCCGTAAGGAAGATTGGTTGTGAAAAGTCGACGATCTCCCGCCTCTTCAAATTGACGGTGATCGCACCGCAAAGCAGATCGACCTGTCCATTTTTCACTCCATCGAAGCCGTTCGCGAGCGTCATTTCAATGTATTCGCGCTTCAATTGCGGAAACTGATGCTCTATTTCATCGGCAATCTTGCCGCACAGGTCGATGGCATATCCCGTCGGAGCGGCGCCCGGCTTGTTCGAGGAGAAGGGCGCCTCGTCAGCGATATAGCCGATGCGCAGGATACTGCGCTGGGTTATCAAGTCGAGCGTCGCAGCGCCTGCCGCGAAAGCAGAAAGGCAAAGGGCAAGGCTCGCCAGCAGAAACCGTCTCATGCACTCTGCGATAGGCATGATCCTCATCTCCGAAAAACGAGTACAACCTCAAAGGCGTACTCGCAGATTATGGGCCGCCCGCCATTTGTCAACCGAGGCAGCCGTCGGCGCAAAAGCGGCACGAACGGCATGACGGCATTTGCGACCCATTCCGGTTTCCTGCAGCCGACGGGATTAGCCGTCGGCGTGGATGATGCCCGCCTCGCGCTCCAGATAGCGCTGGTCGATATCTGGCAACGGCTCGCCCCCGATCGCGGATTCGAAGGTGCGCAGGCGCTTGTAGATCGACAGCAGCTCGACGATCGTCGTCCACGAGTTGACCAGATACTGGAAGGAGCCGCGCACCTGATCGAACACGTTGTTGATCTGCGTCATCAGGCCAAGCGTCAGCTTGCCGGCGACAATCGACGGCACGAGCACGATGAGGCTGAACAGGTTGTCGGCCTGCAGATAGAAGATGCGGGCGACGTTGAAGTACATGTAGTGGAAATAGAGCCGGAAATAGTTGCGGCGCACGTTGGCAAAAAGCTCGGCCACCGTTGGCGGCGTCGCGCGGTCCGCGTGGTCTTCGCCGTAGACGAGTTCCTTGCGGTACGAGGCCTCGACACGCTGGTTACGGAACTCGAGGCCCGGCAGCTTGATACCGACCAAACCGAGGAAAACCGTTCCGAAAATCGACCAGAACAGTGCCGCCCAGACGAGCGCATGCGGCACCTCGCCGATCAGCGGCAATTCCGTGATGTTGGCGCCGATCTTGAACAGCACCGGCAGGAAGGCGATCAGCGTCATGACCGAGCTGACAAGGCTGACTCCAAGGCTTTCCACCGTCGAAGAGAAGCGCATCGTGTCTTCCTGAACACGCTGCGAAGCACCTTCGATATGGCGAAGCTTCGGCCAGTACGACATGTAGTATTCGTTCATCGCCGTGCGCCAGCGGAAGATCCAGTGGCTGACGAAGAAAAGGTTGAGCACGCCGACGGTGATTGCCACGAAGGCGATGCCGGCAAAGCCCAACATGCCGAGATAGAGCTGCGCCGCGGTGACTGGTGCCGTCTTCGCGAGCGCTTGCTGGATCAAGTCATAGAAAGGCCCATACCAGGCGTTGATGGCAACGCTCACCTGAACCGAGAAATAGGTATTGAAGATGATCAGGGCGGAACCCAGCACCGACCATAGCTGCCAGCGATGTGGGCTGTAGGTGAACCAGAACGCGGCGAAGAGCGCGACTGCCACAGTGTAATAGATATAGAACCAGAGGAATGGAGCCGACCAGAAGACCGAGACACCGATCGGAGCTTCCTCCCCGGGAGGCAGTGGCGCGAGGCCAATCACCGAACCGAGGCCGGAGCCCACGAAATACCAAAAGAGAACGGCCAGAAGTGCCCAAGCGACAGCTGAGATGAAGAAAAGCCTAGGCTTGGGGAAATAGGATACGAACACGGGAGAGCTTGCTTTCCTGAACTGGAGTCTTCGGAGTCTCTAAACAGACCAATTGCGGCGAAAACTACGGCAGTTCGCAAAGGGCGGCAATGGGCTCACCCTATTGTTACGCACTTGTAAGGCACTATCACAGCTTCCTGGCGACCGGTATCACCAGCATCGCGCACACCAGCAGCGCCGCGGCCGCGGCGTAAGTCGGCGTCGTGAAGCTGCCGGTTCGCTCGGCCATCCAACCCGCGACGATGGGACCGACGATCTGCCCGACCCCGAACGCCGCCGTCATCGTCGCAAGGATACGCCGCGGGCTGGCCGGCGAGAGCTTGCGGCCGATCTGTAGGCCATAGGCGGTGATCGCGAGGAAGGTCGCGCCAAACAGGGCGCCACCGATGAGCGGTGCCACCGAGCGAGGCAGGAGAACGGTCGCGAGTACCCCGACGGCCTCGATCAGCAATGCGGCCACATACACCATCCCCAATCCCAGCGGACGGACGAAGGGCTTCCAGGCGAAGAGCGCCACCGACGCCGTCAGACCGGCGATGAACCAGCAGAGAAATTCGACCGTCGGCCCGGCAGCGTCCATGCGCGCGATCGTGACCAGAAACGTGCCGGTAATCACATAGCCGAACCCGAACAGGCCATAGGACGCCACGACGAGCAGCATTGGGACGCTCCAGGCGATCCGCGGTTCCTTGCCAGTCTGCGCCGCGGCAGCCGGCCCTGCCGGAAGCAACCACCAGACCGCTATCAGGCTGGCGGCCGAATATAGGGCGCCGCCGATCCAGGATGCCCGCCAAGCGTCTGCGCTTCCATCAAAGAGCAGCCCGACCAGCAAAACCATGACGGACGAGAGCGCGATGCCAGCGCCCGGGCCACCGAAATGCGCCGCTTGCACATGGTCATTACCGGCCAAGGCCCCGTGGCTGAGCACAATCTGCGAACTGAAAACGAGAGCAAAGGCGCTCGCAACACCCGCCAGGAAACGGATGATGGCAAAGACCGGAACGGATGTTGTCATGGCCATGGCCGCAAGAAGCAACGCCGTCGCCGCCAGTGCAAGAAGCGCCACCTTGCGCTCCCATCCGGTTGCCCAGCCATAGGCGGCGAGAACCGCGCCGACGAGATAGCCGACGAAATTCGCAGAGGCGATGAAGCCTGCATCGGCGGCCGATAGCGGCACGCCGCTAATCATGCTCGGCAGGATTGGGGTGTAAGAAAAGCGGCCAAAACCCATGGCAGCTGCCATGGCGATCGCGCCTGCAAGTCCGGTCCTGAACAGGTTCTCGGGGAGAGTTTCATTGCGTGCCAACATGCAGTGCTTATCGCCCTGCAGCATGGCGGCGACAATCAAGAATTTCTGATCGATTGATCAATCGCACGAAATCATGCCGACGCCCCTTGAAAGCGATTATCTTACGATATATGTTTTACGACATAGTGAAAGATACATCAAAGGAGTGACCTATGAGAGGTTTTAGAGGTGGAATGATGGGCGGCGGCGGTTTTCGCATGGGGCGGAAATTTGCGTCGGGCGACCTGCAACTGGTGATCCTGGCCCTACTGGTGGAGCAACCCCGCCATGGCTACGAGCTCATCAAGCTCTTGGAAGAGCGCTCGGGCGGCTTCTATGTTCCAAGCCCCGGCGTAATCTATCCGGCGCTAACCTACCTGGAAGAGACCGGCCTTGCCGACGTCGAGAGCGAAGGTACCAAGAAGCTCTACCGCATCACGGAGAGCGGTCGCAGGCTTGTCGAAGACAACCAGTCGATGATCGACATGACGCTCGGAAAACTGGAAAAGATCGGCGCGAAGATGGCGCATGTCCGCAGGATCTTCGACCCTGAAAGCCGCAATGGCGACCGGGACGAGGACGGCTTCCCGGAAGACAAGAGCGAGGTCGCAACTGCACGCATGCTGCTGAAATCCGCACTTCGGTTGCGCTATCCCTGGTCGAAAGACGAGGCCAAGCGCATCGCCGGTATTCTCGAGCGCGCGGCCGGTGAAATTCTTGCCGGCGGACGTTCGGGCGAGTGACGGCTCAGGCGCTGCCTTCCGGCAGCGTCATGATCAGCGGACCATTTCGTGTTGCGACGATCGTGTGCTCGAATTGCACGGTCGGAGCCTGCGGGTCCGAGTAGAGCGTCCAGGCATCGTCGCCCCCCTCCGCCCATGTTGCACCAAGCGAAAGGAACGGCTCGACAGTGAAGACAAGGCCCTCCGTTATCATCCGCTTCTCGGATGGATCCGGCCAGGTCGAGAGTTCGGCCGGTTCCTCGTGCAGCGAGCGGCCGATCCCGTGGCTCGCCAGATTGGCGACGAGAGTATAGCGGTTCTTCAAGGCGAAGGCGCCGACCGCCTGCCCGATCTTGGCGAGCGGCTCGCCCGATTTCACCTGGTTGAGACCAACCCAAAGCGCCCTTTTGCCATCGCGGCAGAGCTTTTCGATCTTTGACTTGTGAGGTGGAACACTGAACGATGCGCCCGTGTCGGAAAAGAAGCCGTCCTTCTCCGCGGATACGTCGATATTGACCAGATCCCCCGGGCGAATGATGCGCTGTCCCGGAATGCCGTGGGCGATTTCCTCGTTGACGCTGATGCAGGTCGCACCGGGAAACTGGTAGCAAAGTTCGGGCGCGGAACGCGCGCCGGCATCTTCCAGCACCTTGCGACCGATCTGATCGAGCTCCAGTGTCGTGATGCCGGGCTCAAGCGATGCGCTCATCACCTGCAAGGCATTGGCGCAAATTCGGCCGATTTCCTTCAGCTTGAGGAGTTCGTCTTCGCTTTCAATGATCATGAATGTCTACCCGGCCTTCTTCGGCCGGTCGGCCGGCTCTCGATCAGGATGAGAGCACGACGGCGTTCGGAATCCAATTCATCCTTTCGGCATCATGCTCTAGCTTCAGGCGGTGGCTTTCGCCTCTTCGCTGCTTTCAGTCAATGCCTTTCTGACGATTGGCGCGACTTTCGTGCCATACAACTCGATGCCGCGCATGATCTGGTCGTGGGGCATCAGGCCGATCGCCATCTGCAGCAAAAAGCGGTCGTTCTTGAACAGCCGATGATGCGCGATCATCTTCTCGGCCACCAGTTCCGGCTCACCTACGAAGAGCGCACCGTTCGGTCCGCGCGACATATCGAAATGTGCCCGGTTGGTTGGCCCCCAGCCACGCTCGCGGCCAATCCGGTTCATTACCTCGGCCTGCGGGCCGTAGAACTGATCGGCCGCGGCATCCGTGGTATCTGCGATGAAGCCGTGCACGTTGATGCTGGTCTTCAGCTTCGATCCCTCCTGTCCGGCCCGGCGCGCTGCTTCGCGGTAGAGATCGAACAGCGGTGCGAAGCGTCGCGGCTCGCCGCCGATGATCGCCAGTGCTACCGGCAAGCCCATGGCACCGGCGCGGGCAACCGATTGCGGCGTGCCGCCGACAGCGATCCACAAGGGCAATGGGTCCTGCAACGGACGGGGATAAACGCCACGCCCATTGATCGGCGCACGCAGTTCGCCCGACCAGGTGACAGTTTCCTGATCGCGGAGCGCCATCAGCAAATCGAGCTTTTCCTCGAAAAGCTGATCGTAATCCTCCAGATTGTAGCCGAAGAGAGGAAAGGATTCGATGAACGAGCCCCGTCCCGCCATGATTTCTGCACGTCCGTTGGAAAGCAGGTCCAGTGTCGCGAACTGCTGGAAGACCCGAACCGGATCGTCGGAACTCAAGACCGTCACGGCGCTGGTTAGCCGGATGTTCTTGGTTTTCACGGCAGCGGCAGCCAGCGCAACGGCGGGAGCGGAAGCCGCATAGTCCGGCCTGTGATGCTCACCCAACCCGAAGACATCCAGCCCGACTTGATCGGCGAGTTCGATTTCCTCGAGCAGATGCTTCAGTCGCTCTGCCCCCTCCTCACCCTTGCTTCGGTTTGGATTCGGGTTCACGTCGGCAAAGGTGTAGAGGCCTAGTTCCATGGCTCGCATCCCGTTGAATCTACAGATGGAGATAAGGACGGAGCGACCTCAGCGCAAATACAAACTCTGGAACCGATCGTTCGAGAATATTGATAGGTAGTCCGCCGCGACTTGGGATCGCGGCGGAATTCTGATTCTGAAATCAACGACTTCAAAGCTTGAATGGAATCATTTTCCGAACGGCTTCGTATCTCAGATAAAGGCCGCCCCAGGCAATCAGCCCGAGATAGACTCCGAACAGCAAATGCGCGAAGATCGGGCTCCCAACGCGCAGATGCGTTGCGATCGCGCCACCGAGCAGACCTGTGAGCAGAATTGCCCCGAGCACCGACGTCCGCGGGATTGCATAGAGCAGCGCGCACAACAGCGTCACAATGCCGAGACCGCGAGCAAGCATCGGATCGCCCGAGTAGCCGAGCGCGGTCATCGTATCCGTGACCGGCGCGATCGGCACCAGCTTGATGGCCCCGTCGAAAACGAGGAAGGCCACGATCAACCCGCTCATGACAGTGCCGGTGACGGTTTGCCAGCGCGGAAGCCGGGCACTTGAATCAACAATTGCGGACATACCTCTATCCCCCTATTTCAATTCCGATTTCAGATCCTGGGAAGTAGTTCGGCGAGCTGATCGGCGCATTTGCCCCACCCCTCGTGGAAGCCCATCTGCTCGTGCTGCTCCTTGTCGGCGGCCGTCCAGTGGCGGGCCTTGGCGGTGTATTTCGTTCGGCCGTTGCCGAGGTCTTCGAGCAGGATGATGCCGACGAAGAACGGCTTTTCAGACGGCACCCAGGAACTGGTGAAGGCGTCGGTAAAGACGATTTTCTCGTTTTCGACGATCTCCAGATAAACGCCGCGGTTCGGAAATTCCTGGCCCTCGGGGCTGCGCATGACAATAAGGTTCGAGCCGCCCGGACGTACGTCGAGCTTGGCGTCCGCGATGCTCCAGGGACGCGGAACGAACCACTCCTTCATCAGCACGGGATCCGTCCAGGCCTTAAAAATCTTCTCGCGCGGGGCGTCGAATTCGCGGACGAGAACCAGTTCGTGTTGAGCTTCCTCGGTCATTTCAGCATTCTCCTGTTGAACGAAACCTGTTTTCGATCAGGTTGTTACAAGGACGTGGGAGCTTTTCCGGTTCCGACAACCGGATAGGATCTTTTTGAAGATTATTTCGCGACCGGCTGCGCATCCCCATGGGCGAGGCTGTCGATCTGCTGGCGGATATGCGCGGCTTCCGCTGCCGAGTGAGCAAGCGCGATGGCGCGATCGAAGGCCTCATGCGCCTCATGGGCGCGGCCGAGTTGCTTCAGCAGGCCGCCACGCAGACCGTGATAATAGAAATAGCCGTCGAGCTTCTCGCCGAGCGTTTCGACGAGCGCCAGCGCCACTTCCGGTCCTTTGAGCTTGGAGACGGCGACGGCGCGGTTGAGCGTAATGACGGGTGACGGCTGAACACGCTCCAGCGTCCGATAAAGCAGCTCGATCTCTTCCCAATCGGTATCTGCGGCGCGCTTGGCGCGGGAATGCAGTGCCGCGATGGCGGCCTGCAGCTGGTAAGGCCCCGGCTGGCGATGGCGGATCGCCTTGTCGAGCAACGCCAGCGCCTCATTTATCAGCTCGCGGTTCCAAAGCGAGCGATCCTGATCCTCGAGCAGCACGATATCGTTTTCGCCGTTGAAACGGGCCTGGCGCCGCGAAATCTGCAGGAGCATCAGCGCGAGCAGCCCCATTAGCTCGGGCTCGCCGGGAAAAATGCGCAGTAGAAGCCGCGCAAGCCGGATCGCCTCGTCGCTGAACGCACAGGCCTCGTGCTTCGGATCGGCCTGGCTGTAGCCCTCGTTGAAGATGAGATAGATCATCGTACTGACGATCGAGAGCCGCTCGGCACGTTCCTGCGCATCCGGCGTTTCGAAGGGCACACCTGCCTTGGCAACCCGTGCCTTGGCCCGTGTAATCCGCTGTTCCATGGCGCTTTCGCCGACGAGGAAGGCACGAGCGATCTGCTGCACCGTAAGACCCGAGACAATGCGCAGCGCCAACGCGATCTGCTGCGTCGCGGGCAGATCCGGATGGCAGCAGATGAAGAGCAACCGCAGGATATCGTCGCGATAGTTGGAATCGTCCAGCCGTTCGGCGATATCGCTTTCGGCATCGCCGGTATCGGAGATCAGTTCCTCCTCCGGAAGCGCCTGCGTCTTTGAACGCTTGCGCACGGCGTCGATGCCGCTGTTGCGGCCGACGAAGATCAGCCATGCCGTCGGATCGCGCGGCGGCCCCTTGTCCGGCCAAGTGCGGATAGCGCGCAGGCAGGCCTCTTGAAAGGCCTCCTCCGCGATGTCGAGATCGCGGAAGTATCTGAGCAGCGCGCCAAGCGCCTTCGGTCGGGCCGAAGCAAGTGTCACGTCGATCCAGGCAATGTCTGTCATGTCGCAGAAGCTCCCGGCCGGAACACGTAGAACGGCCGAATTTCATAAGAGGTGGAACCAGGATTGACGGTGGAAAGCTCCTTGGAGAAGGCGACGGCCTCCTCCAGAGTATCGAAATCAACCACGTAGAAACCGAGAAGCGCTTCCTTCGTTTCCGCGAAGGGACCGTCAAGAACGAGCGGTTCTTCCTTGCCTTTACGCACGGTCGTCGCCGCCGTCGTTGGCATCAGCCGGCCGACAGGGCCAAGCTTGCCGCGTTCTGCCAAGGGTGCCTGGACAGCGTAGAGCTTCGCCATCACGGCGTCCTCCTCCTCCTTGGTCCAGGAGAATACGGTCTCTTCATTGGCGTAACAAAGGATTGCATAAAGCATGTCTTACTCCTCTTCCCGAATGACGAAGGAGTAGCGCGACATCCGACAGGACGCAGCAAAAAATTGTAGCATGCGGAAGGAGATGCTGAGTGTCCCCAGGAGCAGCAAGAATGGCGAACGCGATATGAGACCAAGCAGACGGCGCGTACGCCGCTACCCTCTCAGATGAAGACCACCAGCCTGAGAAGCGTTACGCTACCTCAGTTCCCATCCGTTTGGACCGAGCCGACGGCAACGGCTTCCTGCACCGCCAACTCAGCCATAGCCAATGCGGCCTCGCGGGTCTTGGCTGCCGCAACGAAGCCGCCGTTGTGGCAGAACGTTGCGCCTTCCACGCCGCAAACAGCCTCCAGATCGTGATTGGTCAGGCCGGCCCAGGCAGCCGGCAGATCCGCTCGAAGCTCAAACCCCTCGTCCCCACGGCGAATGCCGGTCACACACCAATCCCTTTCGCGCGGGTGAACGACAAAGAGAAGATGATCGGCGCCGGCCTTTACGATCGCAGGACGGAAAGGCATTCCAGTCGGAAGTTCGAGGACGCGCCCCGGTCCCGTACGCACGATTGCCTGCAGGACAAGCGCCTCGGCCCGCAATTTCGCAGCGCTTTGGGCGATCTTCGCCTCGACCAAACTGCGGGCGATGACCACTGCGTCCTGAAATCTGCGATCGTCGGCATCCGGATCAGTCTCGTCGAACACCGGCTTCAAGGTTTCAAGCAAGGCCGGCAACGTCAATCCGGCCAGCGGTCCCGACGGGCTGAGCGCGCCGTTATCCGTCAGATCGATCGGCAGCACAAAGGCGAGATCAAACGAGGCATGCAATGCCTCGACGTGGGTTTCGGGAACACCTGTGGCAACCAGGTAGTCGCGACCGTAGTGCTTCCATATCAGACCGAACGAGCTGTAGGGCTGCCCATCCCCACGCAGCGGCGCACCGCGCTGATGGTGGTCGAAGAGACGCACAGCGGGGTCATATCCGCCGCCGACGTCATAGATGATGCGATCGGCGCCTGGCGTGATCCACTCTGGTGCCCGGCTGCGGATCAGACGGGCCTGCGGGAAAAGCCGAGTCAGGATGACGCTCGACAGCACTTCGTCGGCATGGAAACCACCGGAATGGGTGACGAGGAAATCTGGTGTCATGCCAGGATGCGCCTTGTTGTTTGCGACGGCCGCTTGCGGTCGGCAGCACATAACCCTTGCTGGCTGCCATCTCAACCCGTCATTGGCCCAATTCCCTTTTTGGTTCGCGATCGAAAAGCGGCAACCTACACGACGGCGCCCTCGCCGGCATCCGCCGGACTTCGTGCTCTGCGGTGGTCTATATCACTTGATATATGCGCCGTGGCTAATGCCTCGTTATTCTGTTTTGATTGATGGGTTGTGGGCCCGATACCGGATATCAAGCGACAGGAGGAGGAAATGCGGTCGATTTCTCTGGTGCTGTTGATAGCGTTACCCGCTGTCGCTCATGCCAACAGCGGCTTCAGTAGGCTGATACCGGAGGTCATCCGCGACTCGCGGCACAGGCTGGTTTTTGCACAGCGAACCACGGAAGCCCGTTGGGAGGCGCTGATCGAGGCCGGCGTCGTGAAGTTGGGCGGATCCTTTCCGATCGCTGCCGACGAACAACACGTGGGAATGGTCGTCCATGCATTGCCGATCGCCGGCGAGGCCCATGACATTTTCGCCGCTGCGGACCTGCTTCTTGTGATAACGTCGGCGATCAGGGATGCTAAGGTCGATGACGGCCTCCTTGCAGGTCTGTTCGACCTGACGCCTGCCGAGGCCAGCGTCGCGCGCGAGATCGGGCTTGGTCAGAGTGTGGAAGTTGTCGCCAAGGCCCGAAACGTCTCCGTCGGCACGGTCCGCGCTCAACTCCACACGGTTTTCGAGAAGACGGGAACGAGTGGTCAGATCGATCTCGCCCGCCTCGTCGTGGGACTTGGCAAGTAAACCGGCCTGCTCGGACGTGGAGCTAGACGGCACGCTCGATCGAAACCGCCACGCCACGGCGCAGCGAATTGGCGACCATACAGAAAAGATGCCTGATCCCAACCAAGCGGGACCCGCGCGCGTCACAGGTCGGCGAGCGTACGCTTGACGGCACTACGCCACCCCTTGAGCTTTGCCACACGCGTCTTCTCATCCATCTCGGGTTCAAAACGGCGGTTGCACTTCCAGCTCTTGGCAAAGCCGACGCGATCCGGCCAGACGCCGGCCCGGCTGCCGGCAAGCCATGCGGCGCCAAGCGCCGTGGTTTCGAGGATGACCGGCCGGTCGACGGGCGCGTCGAGAATGTCGGCAAGCCGCTGCATCGTCCAGTCGGAAGCGACCATACCGCCATCGACGCGAAGAACAGTGCTCTCCACGCCGCCCTTCCAATCCTTGTGCATGGCGTCGAGCAGATCACGCGACTGGTAGCAGACAGCCTCGAGCGCGGCGCGAGCAAATTCCTTCGGGCCACTATTGCGCGTCAGCCCGAAAATCGCGCCCCGGGCATTCGCATCCCAATGCGGCGCGCCAAGGCCGGTGAAGGCCGGAACGAGATAGACCTCTTGCGTCGGATCGGCGGCGTCGGCGAGCTCGCCGGTACGCGAGGCCGTATCGATGATGCCAAGCCCGTCACGAAGCCACTGCACGGCCGCGCCCGCGATAAAGATCGACCCCTCGAGCGCATAGGTCGTCTCGCCGTTCAGCCGATAGGCGATCGTCGTCAGCAGTCGGTTCTTCGAGCGAACCATATCACTGCCGGTGTTGAGCAGCGCAAAGCAACCGGTGCCGTAGGTCGACTTCATCATACCGGGCTCGAAGCAAGCCTGCCCGATGGTCGCGGCATGCTGGTCGCCAGCAACGCCGAGGATCGGGATCTCCGCTCCGAGGATAGCCTTCTCCGTCGTACCGAAATCGTCGGCACAATCCTTCACCTCGGGTAGCATCGCCGCCGGAACCCGCAAGATATCGAGCAGATCCTTGTCCCAGGTGTTGTCGGCAATGTTGTACATCAGTGTGCGGGAGGCGTTCGTCGCATCGGTCGCGAACATCTTGCCGCCGGTCAGCCGCCAGATCAGGAAGGTATCGACCGTGCCGAAGCACAACTCACCCTTCGCGGCGCGCGCCCGCGCGCCCTTGACGTTCGCGAGCAGCCACGAAAGCTTGGTGCCGGAAAAATACGGATCGAGGAGAAGGCCGGTTTTCTTGGTGAAGGTCTTTTCGAGATCCTGCCTCTTCAGCTTGTCGCAGTAGCTAGCCGTGCGCCTGTCTTGCCAGACGATCGCGTTATGGATCGGCTTGCCGCTCTCGCGCTCCCAGACGACAACGGTCTCGCGCTGGTTGGTAATGCCGAGCGCCGCAATGTCCTTTACCTCGATCCTCGCCTCGCGGATCGCCATCTTGATGGTCGAGACAACGGAATCCCAGATTTCCTCGGGATCATGCTCGACCCAGCCGGATTGCGGGTAAATCTGGCGGAATTCCTTCTGGCCCGCACCGGCGATCTGCATCTTACCGTCGAAGACGATCGCCCGTGTCGATGTCGTCCCCTGATCGATTGCCAGAACATATCCGCTCATGCCTGCCCCCGCTGATCGTGATTGTCGGGAAAAATCAATAGGACAGGAGGGCAAGCGAGGAAAGCACCCAGCCCCTCTTCGACACAAGAGATTTGGCAGCAGCGCAATTGCCAGCAGCGATGCTTTGCGCATAACCTCACCTCTATTGCGTCGCAAAAAGGCTTGAGGAGAAGAGAATGGCCAGAACAGTCGTCGTAACCGGATCCACCAGCGGCATCGGGCTTGCGATTGCGACAGCCTTTGTCGGCAAGGGCGACAACATCGTCATCAACGGCTTCGGAAAGTCCGAGGAAATCAAGGCGATAATCGAGAACCTTGAATCAGTCTCGAAGGCGAAGGTGATCCATCATCCGGCGGACATGACGAAGCCGGCTGAAATCGCGGATCTGATAGAGACAGCGGCAAAGACCTTCGGCAGTGTGGATGTGCTGGTCAACAATGCCGGCATTCAGCATGTCGAGAAGATCGAAGATTTCCCGATCGAAAAGTGGGACCAGATCATAGCCATCAACCTCTCCAGTTCGTTTCATACGATGCGGGCGGCGATTCCGCTGATGAAGGCGAAGAAGCAGGGCCGCATCATCAACATAGCCTCCGCGCACGGCCTGGTCGCGTCGCCGTTCAAATCCGCCTATGTCGCGGCAAAGCATGGTATATTAGGCCTGACGAAGACCGCGGCGCTCGAACTTGCCGAATTTGGCGTGACCGTGAACGCGATCTGCCCGGGCTATGTGCTGACGCCCCTCGTCGAGAAACAGATACCAGATACGGCCAAGGCACGCGGCATGACCGAGGAACAGGTCAAAACCGAGGTGATCCTCAAGGCCCAGCCGACGCATGAGTTCGTCAAGGCGGAAGAGATTGGCGCGCTGGCCCTCTACCTCGCAAGCGACGAAGCCCGGCAAGTGACCGGGACCCATATCTCGATTGACGGTGGCTGGACCGCGGCATAACCATTCAAAACAAAGATAAAACCTGGGAACGATATGACCGACAGCATCCGCTTCATCCTGAATGGCGAGGACGTCACGCTTGGCGATGTCCGGCCGACTGAGACGCTTCTCGACTATCTCCGGTTGAAGCGCCGGCTGACCGGCACGAAGGAAGGATGCGCGGAAGGCGATTGTGGCGCGTGCACCGTCCTCGTCGGACGGCTGATCGACGGCAAACTGCACTATGAGTCCGTCAATGCCTGCATCCGCTTCATGGGATCGCTGAACGCCACCCATGTCGTTACCGTCGAGCATCTGGCTGCCAAGGACGGCACGCTGCATCCGGTGCAGCAAGCAATGGTCGATTGCCACGGTTCGCAGTGTGGGTTCTGCACGCCGGGCTTCATCATGTCGATGTATGGCCTTTGGCTTTCCAACGACAAGCCGAGCCGCGCCGACATCGAAAAGGCGCTGCAAGGCAATCTCTGTCGTTGTACCGGTTATGAGCCGATCGTGAAGGCCGCCGAGCAGGTGAGTCACACCCGTCCGAGCGCGCTCTTCGACCCGCTCGAGAAGACCCGCTCCGAAATCATCTCGCGCCTGTGGGCGATGCGGAACAGCGAGACCATCTCGATCGCGACGGCAGAGGGCCGGCTCGTCCTCCCGGGATCGCCGGACGCGCTGGCGCGTGTGCTGGCCGAAGAGCCTGCGGCCACCATCGTCGCGGGATCGACCGATGTCGGGCTTTGGGTAACCAAGCAGATGCGTGCCTTGGATCCGGTTGTCTTCATCAACCATCTGACCGATCTGCAATCGATCACCGCAGGCGATGGCGGCTTCACGATCGGCGCAGGCGTCACCTACAGCCGCGCCTTCGAGACCATCGCCAGGAAGGTGCCTACACTTGGCCGTCTCATCAACCGCATCGGCGGGGATCAGGTGCGCAACATGGGCACGATCGGCGGCAATATCGCGAATGGCTCGCCGATCGGCGACACGCCACCGCCCTTGATTGCCCTTGGCGCCACCGTGACGCTGCGGTCTCTGGACGGAGCGCGCATGCTGCGGCTTGAGGACTTCTTCATCGCTTACGGCAAGCAGGATCGGCGCCCCGGTGAATTCGTAGAGAGCATCTTCGTGCCCTATCCTGCCGAGGACACGCAATTTGCGGTCTACAAAGTCACCAAGCGCCGTGATGAGGACATCACCGCGGTTCTCGGAGCATTCTATCTCACGCTGGACGACGAAGGCGACGTCAACGACATCCGGATCGCCTTTGGCGGCATGGCAGCAACGCCGAAGCGCGCGCGCCATGTCGAGAACGCGCTGATGGGCAAACCCTGGACCGAACAGACCATCGAGGCGGCCCGGGCAGAATTCGACGCCGACTTCCAGCCGCTGACCGACTGGCGCGCAACGGCCGAATACCGCCAACTGACGGCGAAAAATCTGTTGACGCGCTTTTTCCTGGAAACATCAGGAACGCCGGCTGAACTCCACCGCTTCGAAGAGGTGGCATAATGGACAAGTCGAGCTTCGCCGATCCCAAATTCATCATCAACGGCGCGATGCACGACGCGCAGCGCCACGATTCCGCGCACAAGCATGTGACTGGCTCTGCCGACTACATCGACGATCTTCCTGAGCCTGTCGACCTGCTGCACGGCGCTTTGGGCCTGTCCGACCGGGCGCACGCCGAGATCGTCAGCATGGACCTCTCGGAGGTCGAAGCAACACCGGGCATCATCTGGGTGTTCACCGGCAAGGACGTCCCAGGCGTCAACGACGTCAGTTCCAACGGCAGCCATGACGAACCATTGCTCGCCGAGAAAAAGGTCGAATTCCACAACCAGCCGATCTTCGCCGTCATTGCCGAAACGCGCGAAATTGCGCGGCGAGCGGCCCGTAAGGCGAAAATCGAATATCGCGATCTGCCGCACTGGAGCGATATCGATGGCGCGCTTGCCAACGGCAGCCCGCTCGTCATCACACCCATGACCCTGCAACGCGGCGATGCGAAGACGGAAATGGAAAACGCGCCGCGGCGTCTCAAGAGCCAGATGCGCATCGGCGGCCAGGAGCATTTCTATCTCGAAAGCCATATCGCCATGGCGATCCCCGGCGAAGATGACGAGGTTACTGTCTGGTCGTCAACCCAGCATCCAAGCGAGATCCAGCATATCGTCGGCCACGTCCTCGATATCCCGTCGAACGCGGTAACGGTGAATGTCCGCCGCATGGGTGGCGGCTTCGGCGGCAAGGAGACACAGGGCAACCAGTTCGCAGCCCTTGCCGCAGTCGCCGCCAAGAAGCTGAAGCGTGCGATTAAGTTCCGGCCCGACCGCGACGAGGATATGGCCGCAACCGGCAAGCGCCACGATTTTCTTGTCGATTACGAACTTGGCTTCGACGACGACGGGCGGATCCACGCAGTCGAAGCGACCTACGCCGCCCGTTGCGGCTTCTCTTCGGATCTCTCGGGGCCTGTCACCGACCGCGCACTGTTCCATGCGGATTCCAGCTACTTCTACCCGCATGTTCACCTGGTATCGAAGCCGCTGAAGACTCACACCGTCTCGAACACCGCCTTCCGCGGTTTCGGCGGTCCGCAGGGCATGCTCGGTGCGGAACGCTTCATCGAGGAAATTGCCTACGCCGTCGGCAAGGACCCGCTCGATGTCCGCAAACTGAACTTCTACGGACAGCCCGGCTCGGGTCGCACGCTCACCCCCTACCACCAGGAAGTCGAGGGCAACATAATCGGCCGCATCGTCGATGAGCTTGAGGAAAGCGCCGACTATCAGGCGCGCCGCAACGCAATCGTCGAGTTCAACCGCAACAACCGCTATATCCGCAAAGGCATTGCACTGACACCGGTGAAGTTCGGCATCTCCTTCACCATGACCGCCTTCAACCAGGCAGGCGCCCTCGTTCACGTTTATCAGGACGGCTCGATCCACCTGAACCACGGCGGCACGGAGATGGGCCAAGGTCTCTACACGAAGGTAGCGCAGGTGCTGGCCGACAGCTTCCAGGTTGACATCGAGCGAGTAAAGATCACGGCCACGACGACAGGCAAGGTCCCGAACACCTCGGCCACGGCAGCATCGTCAGGATCGGATCTTAACGGCATGGCGGCTTACGATGCCGCCCGCCAGATCAAGGAGCGGCTGGTCGCTTTTGCCGCCGAAAAATGGGGCGTGCCGCCGACGGACGTTGTCTTCTTGCCGAACCGCGTCCGGGTTGGCGACAAGGAGTTTGCCTTCCCCGATTTCATCAAGCAGGCCTATTTCGCCCGCATCCAGCTTTCCGCCGCGGGCTTCTACAAGACGCCCAAGATCCATTGGGATCGCGCGGCCGGCCGCGGCACGCCGTTCTACTATTATTCCTACGGCGCGGCCTGCTCGGAAGTGTCGATCGATACGCTGACCGGCGAATACATGATCGAACGGACCGATATTCTCCACGATGTCGGTCGCTCACTGAACCCGGCGATCGATATCGGTCAGGTCGAGGGGGCATTCGTTCAGGGCATGGGATGGCTGACAACGGAAGAGCTGTGGTGGGACGAGAAGGGTCGGCTGCGCACGCACGCACCCTCGACCTACAAGATCCCCCTCGCCTCAGATCGCCCGAAGAGCTTCAACGTCCGGCTGGCGGAATGGTCGGAGAATGCCGAACATACGATCGGCCGATCCAAAGCCGTCGGCGAACCGCCGTTCATGCTGGCGATTTCGGTGCTGGAAGCGCTTTCGATGGCGATCGCCAGTGTTGCGAACTACAAGGTCTGCCCTCGGCTCGACGCACCGGCAACGCCCGAGCGCGTACTGATGGCCGTCGAGCGAATGAAGAAAGCCTAACAAAAAGGGCAGCACCTCGGGTGCTGCCACTCCCTGCCTCACGGCCTATCGCCGGAACTCGATGTCGCAGCGCGGCTCGCGCCCGTCCATAAAACCGAGGTCGCGCTTGATGCGATCCGGCATACCCTCGAGTTCCAGCCTGTCCCATCCCGAAAGCCGACGCAGCAGTCTCCGGCCAAGGTCGGACAGCCAACTAGAAGCCCGGGCAGCCCTTGCTTGCTTGTCCTGCTCGATTGCGGCGCAATCCATGACATCACCTTAATAATCTGATCTATTCGATTGCAGATTGCGCCTATAAATGCTGCAATTCCAATCGAACGATCATCTGCACGCATAAAGAGAGCTTATCCATGAAGCTGTCGAAGCAGTTTCCGTTGAACGCCTTGCGGGTCTTCGAGGCCGTCGCGCGACTCGGCAGTTTCACCAAGGCGGGCGACGAGCTCGGCATGACGCAAACGGCCGTCAGCTACCAGGTAAAACTGCTGGAGGAGAATATCGGAGAGCCGCTCTTTCTGCGGCGTCCGCGTCAGATCGCGCTGACCGACGCTGGCGAGCGGTTGGCGCCCAAGGTGACAGAAGCCTTCGCGATGTTGCATGAAGCGATGGCGTCGGTTCGCGAGCAGATCGAGGACACGCTGATCATCCACTCGACGGCCACTTTTGCGCAACAATGGTTGTCACGCCATATCGGCTCGTTTCAGTTGAAGCATCCAAATATCGCCGTACGGCTAATCACCTCGGGATCGCTGGTGGATTTCAATCGCGAGGCCGCCGATATCGCCATTCGTTGGGGCAAGGGCGACTGGCAGGGGTTGACCGCACATAAGATCATGAGTCTCGATTTCACGCCGATGTTGAGTCCGGCGCTGGCCGAGAAGGCAGGCGGCATCAACACGCCCGCCGATCTGCTGCGTCTGACACTGATAAGTGCGCGGGACCCGTGGTGGCTGCAGTGGTTCAATGCCGCCGATGTCGATAACCCGGGTCTGGAAAAGTTTCCGAAGAATGAATTCGGCACTCAGGTACTGGACGCCAATATCGCGATGGCCGGCCAAGGCGTCGCTATTCTCAGCCCCGGCCACTTCCTGGAGGACATTGCCGCGGGACGGCTCTATCAGCCGTTTGCCTTAACGGCCAATGACGGGCGAGACTACTGGCTGGCCTATCCGGAGACCCGTCGCAACGTTCCGAAGATCAAGGCATTTCGAAACTGGATTCTCGAGGAAATGAACTTCACCGGGACCGACGACAGCTAATAACCCATCTGCGGCGCGTAGAAGCAGCGCGGCGTATCCTCATTCGGGAACAGGCAGAGATGGTAGTCGCCGTCACCTGAACGCATGGCCTTTCCCATAGGAAGCAGGAAGACATGCGCGTGCGTGACAAGTCGGTGATCGCCCGGCAGCAGCGTCACCCGATAACCGCGCGGCGTGATCGCCACGCTTTTCGGCGGGATCATCTGGCAATCCCCGGTTTCGCTATCGCCGTTGCAACAGAAGGGCTCGTAGCTCCAGCCGGACGGTGCGTCATGGCCGTAAGCGCCGGACGCGAATGCAATCATCACACACACAAGAATGCTGCGCATTGGCATCTTCTCCGTTGATGAATGCGCCGCCGGAATGAAGCGGTTTCCACCTCATCCCGGCGGCTTCAAAAATGAAACTGTAATCGAAGCGTTACATTTCAAGCCACTTCACGTGCTGCGAGGCGGCGTCGACGAACCGCATTTTCAAAGGTGCTTTACCATTCATGGCGTTCACCAATCGACCGTTGGCAAGCCGTCTCCACGATGGCTGACATCTCCAGCACGGAAGAGCATCCAATGAAAAAACGTCGATATGTTGGCTTAGTCCGCGGCGTTTGCCGGGGAACATCTGTTCGGGCAGAGAATCTGATTTGCGCGGCGAGATCCACAAGATCAGCTACCTCGGACATTGATATGGTTTGTGTATTACGGCCGTATCGGGATCGAGTTCGTTCGCGTTCGAAGGACAAGACAGAACAAACGCGAGCTTCGACGCAATCGGTCATAGGAGCTGGACCGTCCTGTCGATCACCATCTCCCGGGTCAGCATGCTTCCGATAAGACAAGACCGCCTTGATCTCTAACCGAGCATGAAATCAAAACAACGCGTCTGGCTTTTCCCATAGGTTTTGAGCCTAGGACTGCGTGCATGCTTCCGTGGCACCTTTTCAAAAGTTCGTTACCGCGATCGACTGGAGGTTATTCTCGCGCCAATAGCTCCTAGCGAGCCGCCAATCCCCTTTCCTCCGGGCACGACTTTCTGCAATGTGACGAGTCGAGGGAAGAACAGGGGAACTCAATGTATGAATATGCCATCGCGTGGGAATGGTTGGCCTTTGCGGCCCGCTGGTTCCACGTCATTACCGCGATTGCCTGGATCGGCTCGTCGTTTTATTTCATTGCACTCGACCTCGGCCTGGTGAAGCGGCCGCATCTTCCGCCCGGCGCCTATGGCGAGGAGTGGCAGGTTCACGGCGGCGGCTTCTATCACATCCAGAAATACCTCGTGGCCCCGGCGCAGATGCCGGAGCACCTCACCTGGTTCAAGTACGAAAGCTATTTCACCTGGCTCTCCGGCTTCCTGATGCTCTGCATCGTCTACTATGGCGGCGCCGATCTCTTCCTCATCGACCGTCATGTGCTCGACATCAGCGCGCCGGTGGCGATCCTGATCTCGCTTGCCTCGCTCGCCGTCGGCTGGATCGTCTACGACCTCTTGTGCAAATCGCCGCTCGGCAAGAACACCTGGGGCCTGATGGCGGTGCTCTACGCCGTGATCATCTTCATGGGCTGGGGCTATACGCAGCTCTTCACCGGCCGCGCCGCCTTCCTGCATCTCGGCGCCTTTACGGCAACGATCATGTCGACCAACGTCTTCATGATCATCATCCCGAATCAGAAGATCGTCGTCGCCGACCTGATCGCGGGGCGTACGCCTGATGCGAAATACGGTGCGATCGCCAAACAGCGTTCGCTTCATAACAACTACCTGACGCTGCCCGTCATCTTCTTCATGCTGTCGAACCACTATCCGCTGGCTTTCGGCACTGCCTACAACTGGGTAATCGCGGCCCTCGTCTTCCTGATGGGCGTCACCATCCGCCACTGGTTCAACACGACGCACGCCCGCAAGGGTCGCCCGACTTGGACCTGGATCGTCACCGTCATCCTCTTCATCCTGATCATGTGGCTGTCCACGGTGCCCAAGGTGCTGACCGGCGAGAAGGATGCGCAGGCCGTCGCTCCTGCCTTCCAGGAATTCGCCGGCGACGCGCATTTCCCCGCGGTCAAGCAGCTTGTCGGCACGCGCTGTTCGATGTGCCATGCCGCCGAACCTGTCTATGAGGGGCTGGCGCGTCCGCCGAAAGACGTCGTTCTTGAAACCGATGCGGAAATTGCCGCTCATGCCCGCGAGATCTATATACAGGCGGGCCGCAGCCACGCCATGCCGCCCGGCAACGTGACCGATATCACCCCGGATGAGCGCAAGCTACTCGTCGCTTGGTTCGAAAGCGCAGTCGAAGGCAAACAGGAATGATGTCAGCCGCCCTTCGCCTCATGCTCCTTGCGTCAATTCTGACCGCTTGCGGCAAGAGCGGTGCGGACGCAACGACAGCGAAGGGCAGCCCGACCGCACCTGCAGGCTATTTTGCGGCCGATCTCAACGCGCTCGGCACGGAGCCCTTCTGGGCGATCAAGATCCGCACCGACGGCCTCACCTTCAGCCGCCCGGGCGCCGAGGACGTGAAGAGCGCCAACCCCGGTCCGGTCATTGAGAACGATCGCGCCACCTGGACGATCGCCGACGGACCGGCGCCCTTCAAGCTGACGCTGACCAAAGGCGAGTGCTCCGATGGCATGTCCGATCGCCACTACACACTGAACGCGGTTCTGGTATTCGCAGACAAGACCATGTACGGCTGCGCCGACACTCCGGCGGCCATTGCCGCCCAGCCGGCGCTCTGACGCGAACGGCGTAACAAGAAGACAATCGACAGAGGCAGAAAGCCATGACACATACCCTCCTCCGCGGCCGCCTGCTCTCCTTTCTGCGCACACCCCAAGATCTTGGCGATAGCGGAAGCTATCTTTATGAAAGCGACGGCGGCCTCTTGATCAAGGACGGCTTGATCATTGCCTGCGGCGCCTATGACCAGGTCAGCGCGCAAGCTCCCGCCGATACCGTGACCGTCGATCATCGTCCGCATCTGATCATGCCTGGCTTCATCGACATGCACCTGCATTTCCCGCAGATGCAGGTGATCGCCTCCTACGCCGCAAACCTGCTTGAATGGCTGAACACCTACACCTTCCCCGAAGAGTGCCGCTTCGTCGAAAGCGGTCACGCCCAGCGGATCGCAACGCATTTCTATGATGAGCTGCTGCGCCACGGCACGACGACGGCTGTCGCCTATTGCTCCGTCCACAAGACCTCAGCCGATGCCTTCTTCGCCGAAGCGCTGAGACGCAACATGCGTATGGTCGGCGGCAAGGTGATGATGGATCGCAATGCCCCTCAGGGCCTGCTCGACACCCCACAGATGGGCTACGACGAAACCCGCCAGATCATCGCCGAGTGGCACGGCAAGGGCCGGAACCACGTCGCAATCACCCCCCGCTTCGCGATCACCTCGACGCCGGCGCAGATGGAGGCGACGCAAGCGCTTGCCCGCGAGTTTCCCGACCTGCACATCCAGACGCATCTCTCCGAGAACCACGACGAGATCAAGTTCACCTGCGAGCTCTATCCCGAGGCGATCGACTACACCGACATCTATGCCCGCTACGGCCTGCTCGGCGACAAGACGCTCTTCGGCCACTGCATCCATCTTTCGGATCGCGAAGCCGATGCGATGAGCGAGGCGGGTTCGGTTGCGGTCCACTGCCCGACCTCGAACCTCTTTCTCGGTTCCGGTCTCTTCCCGCTGAAGGCGCTGGCACGCCGCGAAAAGCCGGTTCGAATAGGCGTCGCCACCGATATCGGCGGCGGCTCCAGCTATTCGATGCTGCGCACCATGGACGAGGCCTACAAGATCCAGCAGCTGCTGGGCGAACGCCTGAACCCGCTGGAGAGCTATTACCACATGACATTGGGCAACGCCCGGTCGCTGTCACTTGCCGACAGGATCGGTACGCTCGATGTCGGCTCCGACGCAGATATCGTCGTCCTCAACGCCGCCGCGACGCCCGCCATGGCGCTGAAAATGGAGGTCGTGAAGACGCTGCCGGAAGAACTCTTCCTGCTGCAGACCATGGGCGATGACCGCGCGATCGTGGAGACCTACGTGGCGGGCGTCGCAGCCAAGAGCGCGATCTGAGATCCGCCGCCCTTTGAGGTCGGCGCCTGCCCGCAAACAGCGGGCGGATTTCGCGCACCTCACCGCCGGTAGCGAAGCGCATTGACCAGCAAGGCGAAAGCCGGCGACGTCTGCCGGCGGCTCGGATAGTAGAGGTGGTATCCTGGGAAAGGCGCGCACCAATCCTCAAGCACGCGAACGAGCCGTCCATCGGACAGGGGCTGTCGCACCAGCGCCTCCGGCACGAACGCCAGACCGAGCCCTGAAAGGGCTGCATTCAGCCGTAGCTGCGCATTGTTGAATACCAGCTGCCCCTCCACGCGCACCTTCACTTCGCGCCCGTCCTTCTCGAATTCCCAGGCATAGACCCCGCCATAGGTCGGCAGGCGCAGGTTGATGCAGTTGTGGTCGGTGAGATCGGCGGGCGTCTGTGGCTTCGTCCGCCGCCCGAAATAGGCAGGCGCTCCCACGACAGCCATCCGCATGTCCGGCCCGATGCGCACGGCGATCATGTCCTTCGCGACCTGCTCGCCGAGCCGAACGCCGGCGTCGTAACGCTCGGCGACAATATCGGTCAGCCCATAATCGACGATGATCTCGACATTGATGTCAGGATAATCAGGCAGCAGCTTTTCCAGCGCCGGCCAGAGCAAAGCGTCGGCGGCGTGCTCTCCCGCCGTGATGCGGATCGTACCAGCAGGCTTCTCGCGAAATTCGCTGAGCGCAGCCAACTCGCTCTCGATCTCGTCGAAACGCGGCCCGATCGAACTCAGCAGCCGCTCGCCTGCCTCTGTCGGCGACACGCTGCGTGTCGTGCGCGTCAATAGCCTCAGGCCGAGGCGTGTCTCAAGGGCGCGGATCGTATGGCTGAGCGCCGATTGCGACACGCCGAGCTTGGCCGCGGCCTTCGTGAAGCTTCTCTCCCGGGCCACGGCCAGAAAGGCGATGAGGTCATTGATCGATTGCCGCGTCATTCATGAATCTCACTCATAAGCTTATGCCGTTTATACCATCTAATCGCAGGAAAGCCTCCGCACTAGATCTTCCTCCGAACGTCAGCCGAGCACTACGCTCCTGAGCTCACGAAAGGACGAAAGATGAAAATCAAGCGAAACGGCTCCGATCCATCCGCCAAGGGACCGGCGGATTATTTCACCGGGACGGTCCGCATCGATGCGCCGTTCAGCGCGACAGCGCCGGCGCGCGTCGGCGGTGCAACGGTGACCTTCGAGCCCGGCGCTCGCACCGCCTGGCACACGCATCCGCTCGGTCAGACGCTGATCGTCCTCTCAGGCAGCGGTCGCGCGCAGCGCGAAGGTGGACCCGTCGAGGAAATCCGCGCCGGCGACATCATCTGGTTCGAACCGGGCGAGAAGCACTGGCACGGCGCATCCGCAACAACAGCCATGGCCCACATCGCGATTGCCGAAGCCCTCGACGGCAAGGTGGTCGACTGGATGGAAAAGGTCACCGACGAACAATACCAGGGCTAGAAAAGGAAAATTCCATGCAGAAGCGCACACTCGGAAAAAGCGGCCTCGAAGTCTCCGCGCTCGGCCTCGGATGCATGGGCCTGAGCTACGGCTACGGCCCGGCAACGGACACCGCGGACGCGATCAAATTGATCCGCGCCGCCTTCGAACGCGGCGTCACCTTCTTCGACACCGCGGAAGCCTACGGTCCCTGCAAGAACGAAACCTTGCTCGGCGAGGCGCTGGCGCCGTTCCGCGACAAGGTCGTCATCGCCACCAAGTTCGGCTTCAACTTCGGCCCAGATGGCGGCCAGAGCGGCATGAACAGCCGTCCCGCCCATATCAGAGAGGTGGCCGATGCGGCGCTGAAGCGCCTCAACACCGGCGTGATCGACCTCTTCTACCAGCACCGTGTCGATCCTGACGTGCCGATCGAGGATGTCGCCGGCACGGTCAAGGACCTGATCCGCGAGGGCAAGGTCAAGCATTTCGGCCTTTCCGAAGCCGGCGCCAGGACGATCCGCCGCGCGCATGCGGTGCAGCCCGTTGCCGCCCTCCAGAGCGAATATTCGCTGTGGTGGCGCGAGCCGGAACAGGACATCCTGCCGACGCTCGAGGAACTCGGCATCGGCTTCGTTCCGTTCAGCCCGCTCGGCAAGGGCTTCCTGACCGGCGCGATCAACGAGGCTACGACCTTCGACAGCAAGGACTTCCGCAACGTCGTGCCGCGCTTTTCCGCCGAAGCACGCAAGGCCAATCAGGCGCTCGTCGATCGGCTGGGCGAGATCGCCCGCGAAAAGGGCGCGACGCCAGCGCAGATCGCGCTTGCTTGGCTGCTGGCTCGCAAGCCCTGGATCGTTCCGATCCCCGGCACGACGAAGATGCACCGCCTGGAAGAGAACATCGGCGCCGCCGCCGTGCAGCTGACGGCTGACGACCTTGCTGCTATCGAAACCGCGCTCGCCGGCATAAAGGTCGAGGGCGACCGCTATCCGGCACACCTGCAGGCACGGATCGACCGTTGAGCGGCGACCAAGCGAACGGAAGGGGCCTGTCATGACTGACGGTATCAAAAACAAAGTCGTCGTGATTACCGGCGCGAGCAGCGGCCTTGGTGAAGCTGCGGCCCGACGCCTGGCTCGAGACGGCGCCAAGCTCGCTCTCGGCGCCCGGCGTCTCGACCGGCTGAATGCGATCGCCGGCGAACTCGGCCTCGGCAGCGATGCCGTTGTCGAGACCGACGTAACTAAGGTCGATCAGGTCAGACGGCTGGTCGACCACGCCGTCCGGCTGCACGGCCGCATCGACGTCGTCATCAACAATGCCGGCCTGATGCCGCACTCTCCACTAGAGCGCGGCCAGGTCGAGGATTGGGACCGGATGATCGACGTCAACCTCAAGGGCGTGCTCTACGGCATTGCCGCAGCGCTGCCCTACATGAAGGAGCAGAAAAGCGGCCATGTCATCAACGTTTCTTCGGTGGCCGGCCACAAGGTCAATCCGGGTGGCGCCGTCTATGCCGCGACCAAGTATGGCGTGCGCGTCATTTCCGAAGCTCTGCGGCAGGAGGTGAAACCCTACAACATCCGCACGACGATCATCTCGCCGGGCGCCGTTGCGACCGAGCTGCCGGACAGCGTCACCGAACCTGACGTCGCCGAGCGCATCCGCAAGGTCTACGAGATGGCGATCCCGGCCGATTCCTTCGCGAGCATGGTTGCCTTCGCCATGAGCCAGCCGGAGGATGTCGACGTGAATGAAATCCTGTTCAGGCCAACCAGGCAGGAATATTGACACGGAAGGCGGCCGCATCTTGCCGCCTCTCACCACCGACGGGACCTGGAGGACCCTTACGTGATCATGCACATGGGGTCGAGCATCGACGGCCGGATCGTACCGTCTCAATGGCCGCAGGAGATGACCGCCGCCCTCACCGCGATCTATGAGCGCCTGCACCAGCAGATGAACGGCGACGCCTGGCTTGTCGGACGCGTGACCATCGCCGAATTCGCGAAAGGCGACCCCCGCCCTGCCGAAGCCGTCGAGGCTTTGCCTCGCACCAGTTGCAAGGCGCCAGGGGCTTCAGAAGGTCCATACGCCGTTGCCGTCGATCAAGGCGCCAAACTGCAAATGAACATCGACGCGATCAACGGCGATCCGATCGTGATGATCCTGCCGAAAACGGCGCCTGACAACCATCTGGCAGAACTCCGCCGCGATGGCATCTCCTATATCTTCGCCGGACGACAAGAGATCGACCTTGCTCTGGCGCTCGAACACCTCCGCGCAGACTTCGGCATCGAGCGGTTATTGCTCGAAGGCGGCGGCAGCATCAACGGCAGTTTTCTGTCGGCCGGGCTCATCGACGAAATCAGCCTGCTGATCCTGCCCGTCGCCGACGGTGGTAGGAACATGCCGATGACCTTCGACCGCGCGCCAGCGCCGGCAAAGCCCCTGTCGCTCGTTTCGGTGGAGCAGCTCGAAGGCGATATCGTTCACCTGCGCTACCGCGCGCGGTAACGCCGGCAGCGGCTAGCCTGACCACGAGATCGATTTCAGCGCGTCCATGGCAACCCGGATGATCGGTACGTTGCGGATGTCGGCATGCACGACCAGCCACAGCTCCCGCATCAGAGGCTGAGCCTGCGGGATCGCCTCGACGAGATCATCAACACCCGCGAGCATGAAATTCGGCAGCATGGCAATGCCCCCGCCGGCGCGCGCCGCCGCCAGCTGAAATTCCAGCGTCGTGGCTCTTAGCGCCACCTTCCTCTCCTCGGTTGCCTCGGCAAGCCGGATCGACTGGGGTGCGCTTGCCATCGTTTCGTCATAGGCAATGAAGGTTCTCTGCGCCTCCGGCGTCGCGGCCAGATAATCAGCCGTGGCGTAGAAGCCGAAGGCGATATCTCCGAGCTTGCTGATGACGAAATTGCCCTGCTCCGGCTTCGTCATGCGAACCGCAACATCCGCCTCCCGCCTGTCGAGCGAGGCGTAGCGCGTCTCGCCGACGATGGTGATGCCGATGTGAGGATGCCGTACCCGCAAGGCGACGAGCGCTTCCGGCAGCATCGCCGCCGCAAGTGTCGGCGGCGCGCTGATCCGGACCTCTCCGGCAAGCGTCGCACCGGCGGCAAGCCCCAGCCGTTCGACGGCCTGCGCCTCCTGCCCCATCCGTTCCGCCATTCCGGCGGGCGACGGTCGCGTGCTCCACACCAAGGGCACGAGCCGCCCCGAGCAATGTTCCGGCGCGAGCGAGCGCCGCGAAATAGCGAAGGCTTTCCCAATCGATCATTGTTAATTTTTTCCCATTCAATGAGAAACAATAGGGAATTTTCGATCATATCGCCATCCGCGATGATGCTTAAAACAGCAATCGGAGAGTACACATGGATAAGGTCGTTACGCTTCTCGCCCCTGGCGGTATCGAACAATTGCAGGTTTCGGAGCAGGCGCCGCAAGCGCCTGGTGCATACGAGATCCGCATCCGCCATGATGCGATCGGCATGAATTTCCTCGATATCTACCACCGGCGCGGGCTCTACGCCTTGCCGGCCTACCCCGCCGTGCTCGGCGTCGAAGGCGCCGGCACTGTCGAAGCCGTGGGGAGCGCAGTCACCGACCTGAAGCCCGGCGACCGCGTCGCCTATGCCGGCGCACCCGTTGGCGCCTATGCTGCGACGCGCCTCTTACCGGCGGCCCGCGCCGTTCGCCTGCCCGATGGTGTGTCGTCAAAGGTCGCGGCCGCGTCCATGCTGAAGGGGCTGACAGCCTACATGCTGCTGACGAAGACCCATCGCGTCGAGCTCGGAACCACCGTTCTCATCCACGCCGCCGCCGGCGGCCTTGGAAGTATTCTCGTGCGATGGGCAAAGCATCTGGGCGCCACAGTCATCGGAACCGTAAGCTCGGAGGAGAAGGCCGATCTCGCCCGCAGCCACGGCGCGGACCATCTGATCGTCGGCCGCAACGCTGATGTCGTCGTCGCGGTTAAGGCGCTGACTAACGACGGCGGCGTCGATGTTGCTTATGACGGCATCGGTGCCGGTATGCTCGCAAAGTCGATTCAGTCCGTACGTCCGTTCGGCGTCGTGGCCACGATTGGACAGGCCGGCGGGCCGATCCCTCCTGTCGCCGTCGACGCGCTTCGCCCCGGAAAATCGCTGACGCATCCAAGCATCATGGCTTACATCACGGACACTTCGGCCTACCTGACAGCGGCCGAAGCCGTGGTCAAAATGCTGGCATCAGGCATCACCGCGACAATTGCCCGCGAATACCCTCTCGAGGAGGCTGCGCAAGCCCAGCAATACCTCGAAGACGGGCGTGCCGCAGGCAGTCTGATTCTTGTTCCGTAGGCGACGAAAGAGATACACAAAGCCTCGGAAATCATGTTAAGGGCCATGGCGTTATTCAGATGTGAAAGTCTTATCCATGGCCACGCCTCTCACAATCGCCGACCTGAAAACCCTTGCCCAGCGCCGCGTCCCGAAGATGTTTTTCGACTATGCGGATTCCGGCGCCTGGACGGAGTCGACCTACCAGGCGAACGAGAGCGATTTTGCCAAAATCAAGCTGCGCCAGCGCGTGCTTGTCGACATGACGAACCGCACGCTCGAGACGACCATGGTCGGCCAGAAGGTCTCGATGCCGGTTGCTTTGGCGCCGACCGGGATGACCGGCATGCAGCATGCCGACGGCGAAATGCTGGCGGCCCGCGCCGCCGAAGAATTCGGTGTTCCGTTCACCCTGTCGACGATGAGCATCTGCTCGATCGAAGATGTCGCCTCGGTCACCACCAGACCCTTCTGGTTCCAGCTCTACGTGATGCGCGACAAGGATTTCGTGCTCAACCTGATCAACCGTGCCAAGGCGGCAAAGTGTTCGGCCCTGGTGCTGACTGCCGACCTGCAGATCCTCGGCCAACGCCACAAGGACCTGCGAAACGGCCTCTCCGCGCCGCCTAAGTTCACGCCGAAGCATATCTGGCAGATGGCGACGCGCCCCTTCTGGTGCCTGGACATGCTGCAGACAAAGCGCCGCACCTTCGGCAATATCGTCGGCCATGCAAAGAATGTCTCTGACCTTTCCTCGCTCTCCTCCTGGACGGCGGAGCAGTTCGATCCGCAGCTGTCCTGGGCCGATGTCGCCTGGATCAAGGAGCAGTGGGGCGGCCCGCTGATCATCAAGGGCATCTGCGACGTCGAGGACGCCAAATCGGCCGCCGAAACCGGCGCCGACGCCATCATCGTCTCCAACCACGGCGGCCGCCAGCTCGACGGCGCCCCCTCGTCGATCAGCATGCTGGAACCGATCGTCGATGCCGTCGGCCACAAGATCGAAGTGCACCTGGACGGCGGCATCCGCTCCGGCCAGGACGTGCTGAAGGCCATCGCCTTCGGCGCTAAGGGCACCTATATCGGGCGCCCCTTCCTCTACGGCCTCGGCGCCATGGGCAAGGAAGGTGTCACACTCGCCCTCAGCATCCTGCGGAAGGAAATGGATGTCACCATGGCGCTCTGCGGTAAGCGCGACATCAACGACGTCAACGCATCGATCCTGCTCGGCCGTCAGTAAGAAAGAGCTACGGTATCCAGCCCGTCGCGAGCGCGCCTGCCCACTCCGGGCGGGCGTTTTCTTTTGCGAGTCGCGACATGGCCATGTGGTCGTAGGCGACAGTGCGGAAGATCGGGAGCCAGCCGGTCTCACGCTTCTCCAGTATGCAATAGGACGCCAGTGGATGGCCGGTGTCGACCTTGTGGCGGTGCGGCAGGTCATCGTCATAGGCCGGGCAGCCGACGCTGCCGGGATTGACGATCAGCCTGCTATCGCTGAGGCGAACTATTCGCGGGATATGGCTGTGGCCGCAGAGGATCAACGGGAAATCCGCGCCCTCGGCCAGCGCCTCGATCTCCACCAGCGGCTTCAAAAAGACATGGCCTTCCGTAGACACGGACTCGAGCCAATAGGTACTGTCGTTCGCCGGCGCCGCGTGGCAGAGGTAGACCTCATCACGGTAGACCGCGCTCGGCAGCAGCCCGCGCAACCATTGCAGGTCGTCCGCCGTTAGTTGATCAAACGCCGCGGCATCGGAAGCGTGCATGGCCTCGCGCTGTTGTTCGATCAAATAGCGGTCGTGATTGCCGCGGACGGTCAGCATGTCCCACGCCCGCAGCAGCTCGGCGGTTCGCCCTGCTGTCAGCGGGCCACTAAAGCAGTCGCCGAGATTGACGATATCGGTAATGCCCTGCGCCGCGATATCGGCCAGCACCGCCTCCAGCGCCAGATGGTTGCCGTGAACATCCGCGATCGCCGCAAATCGCATGGCTTAGCTACCGCGATAGGTCGAGTAGCCGTAGGGCGAGATCAACAGCGGCACGTGGTAATGCGCGGTCGCGTCGGCAATGCCGAAGCGGATGGGCACGAGGTCCAGAAAGGCCGGGTGCGGCAACGCGATGCCCGCCGCGCGCAGATAGTCGCCAGCATGAAAGAGCAGTTCGTAAGTTCCCGCCTTGAAACTGTCGCCGATCAGGATCGGCCCGCCGTCGACGCGGCCGTCGGAGTTGGTCCTGACCGTCTTCAGGTGACGGCGGACGTCTCCTTCAACATGAAAGAGATCGATCCTCAGCCCCTCGGCCGGCTTGCCGGACGCGGTATCGAGTACGTGGGTGGTCAGTCCGGTCATAGGCTGGGCTCGCTGATGATGTAGGGCGTTTCGAAGAAGTATTCTTCCAGGTTGTCGCCGGGTCCCTCGCGATCGACAACAAGGAAATCACTGACGGCATTGAGCGACATCAGCGGATGGTGCCAGACGTTGCGGCGATAATTCACGCCTTGATTGCCTCGCGCCAGGAACACCAGAGGACGACCGGGCCGGCCGTCCTCGTCCTCCGCGGCGACAACGAGGTAAGGGCAACCGGAGATCGGCGAGAAGCTCTGGCTGCCAAACGGATGCCGCTCCATCAAGCCTATCTCATAGGGAAAGACCCGAGGCTGGCCGCGAAAGAGGTTGATGATGACGCGTGCGCCCTCGCCCACCGCTTCGGCGACAGCGAGCGCATGGAACCGCTCGGTCGTGCCGTTGTTGATATAGCGCATCGTTGCCGGATCGGCTTCGATGACGTCGCCGAAGGGCGCGAAGGCGGATTTGGTCAGAGGAAGAATATCGAGGAGTTGAGACATGTCGCTATTCGCCTTGCATGCGCCAATGGCGTATCGACTGAAGCTGCGAGATAAGGTCCGCCAGGTCGCATCTGACGGTGCCCCAAATGGCCGAAAGATCCGCACGGTAATAGTCGCGCACAATTAGATTCCGCATTCCCTTTATCTTTGACCAAGGAAGTTCGGGATGATCGCGAATGAAATCTGGTTGGTTCATGCCAATACGAGCCGCCGCCTCGCCTAAAAGGACCAGCGACATCGTCACAGCCAGTTGGGTTCTGAGGTCCGCCAGAAAGGCGCTTTCGGTCATACCGTCGGTTAGCGCACGTGCCTGCTCGGCAGCCTGCTGCATGCGATCGATGTACTCCACCAGCCGTTCGACGCTCATACCGCGATCGCCGCCGAAAGAACGCGTTCGCGTATCCTGTCCGGCAACCCTCCGGGTGTTACAAGATCGACCTTTACACCGAGCGTCTCCCTCAATTCCTCCAGCAACCCGCCGAGATCGAATAGACTCGTGCCCGGCAACG
Source organism: Rhizobium sp. R693 (assembly GCF_002211315.1). Lineage (NCBI taxonomy): Bacteria > Pseudomonadati > Pseudomonadota > Alphaproteobacteria > Hyphomicrobiales > Rhizobiaceae > Rhizobium > Rhizobium sp. R693. Next base: position 209,130 of record NZ_LOKY01000002.1, read on the forward strand.
TATCCACCAGAATATCCAGATCGCTGTCCGGCCGATCTTCACCCCGCGCCACCGAACCGAAGACACGCGGGTTCGCCGCGTTGAAGCGCTTCGTCGCTTCGCGGATCGCCTGCCTGTTCTTCTCCAACGCTTCTGAGGGCTTCATAACGCAACTATAAGTCACGGGCGCAAAAGAGAAAAGTACCACGGAAACGCTGTCTCAGCGCCCCGGCAACATCGTTTCCAGTCGCAGGAACGCGATACGTTCGACCTGAGCGGTGGCCGTTTCGAACTCTTCGTCGCGCGTGTTGTCGATGCGTTTTTCAAAGGCTGCCAGGATATCGTCCTTGTTCAAGCCCTTGATCGCAATGATGAAGGGAAAGCCGAACTTCTCGACGTAGGCCGTATTGAGCTCGGTGAAACGGGCATGTTCCTCCGCACTCAGCCGGTCGAGCCCGGCGCCTGCCTGCTCCTTCTTGCTGTCTTCGGTGAGTTCGCCGGCTACCGCAAGGCGTCCTGCAAGATCGGGATGGGCGCGCAGTACGCCCAGCCGCTCCTCCGGGCTCGCCGCCCGGAAGATGGCGACGAGCGCCGTATGCACACGATCCACCGTCAATTCATCTCCGACGAAACCATCGTCATAGGCACGCTCGGCAATGAACGGCGAATGTTCGAAAACACCGCCGTAGCGCGATACGAACTCGTCACGCGAAAGCATCAGATCGTCTCCGGCTTGTGGTGCGTATGCCAATGCTGGGCGATCTCGAGACGCCTTGGGATCCAAACCTTGTCATGCTTCAGCACATATTCCATGAAGCGCTTCAGCGCCGCCGCGCGGCCGGGTCGACCGACCAAGCGGCAATGCAGGCCGACAGACATCATCTTCGGGCTGCCCGCCTTACCTTCGTCATAGAGCGTGTCAAAAGCATCCTTAAGGTAGGTGAAGAACTGATCGCCCGAGTTGAAGCCCTGCGGCGTGGCGAAACGCATGTCGTTGGTCTCAAGCGTATATGGGATGATCAGGAACGGCTTGTCGTCGATGCCCTTGACCCAGAACGGCAGGTCGTCGGCATAAGAGTCCGAGGAATAAAGAAACCCGCCCTCCTCCATGACGAGGCGCAGCGTGTTGTCGGAGGGCTTGCCCTGGTACATGCCGTAGGGCCGCTCGCCGGTCAGTTCCGTGTGCAGGCGCACCGCTTCCTGGATGTGCTTGCGCTCGACGTCCTCCTGGAAATCCTTGTATTCCAGCCAGCGGTAGCCATGGCTGGCGATCTCCCAGCCGGCCTCCTTCATAGCCGCAAGCGCCTCCGGGTTGCGGGCCATGGCAAGTGTCACGCCATAGACAGTCGCCTGAACCTTGAGCTCCGTGAACATCCGCCACAGGCGCCAGAAACCGGCGCGCGAGCCATACTCATAGATCGATTCCATGTTGAGGTTGCGCTGGCCCGGCCAAGGCGCGGCACCGACGATTTCCGACAGCAGATTCTCGGAAGCCGGATCGCCATCAAGGACACAGCTCTCGCCACCCTCCTCGTAATTGATAACGAACTGGACGGCGACGCGCGCGTCGCCCGGCCACTTCGGATCGGGCGTATTGCGTCCATAACCGGTCAGATTGCGCGGATAAGTCTCGGATACCATGAAATCACCTTCCTGAAAGTCGGCGAAACGGTAGCATCCAGCGAGGGAATGTCGAGACGGAAAGTACGCAACAGAGTTTCGCCTTTACGGCACAAAGCCTTAGGCAAATGCAGGCACACGATCCCGCCGGGCACTGACCTTGCCCATCGGATGCAGCGAATGCACGCGAAACGGCCCGCCATTCCCCTCTTCGATCATCAGAGCGACATTCGCCACCTTGATAGGATTGGCAAGCATCGGCTCGAAGACATTGCGAAGCGCCTGCTCCACCCTAGGCATGTCACACTGACTGACAGGGCCGGTCAGCGGCATATGGAATCGAAATTCGTCCATAACATAGGGGCTTCCCCAGCGATGCAGGTTCGTGAACTGCGCCGCCGACAGACCGCCGGGATCCGTACGCTCGATTTCCGCCTCGCTCAACGGCGCACGAAAACGATCGAACTCTTGAACAACGGCGCAGGCGAGATAGTGAAGATGCTCGCAGGGCATCGACGGAACGAGGCTATAGAAGCCGCCGAACCGCGCGACCTCCAGCTTCCTGATCTGGAACGGCGAAAGCGTGCCGCCGAAGCGCATGAGATCACGCAAAAGTTGCGCTTCCGACATGTCGGCGGCAAGGCGGAAGGGCGCCTTCAGAACACCGTGAAAGCCGTAGCGGCGCGGCATGGCTGTATGGAAGGCAATTTCGTGGATGCTCAGTCCACGGATGGCGGTCGGCTCGACCATCTCCCCGGAAAACACATTCCGGCCCAACCAATTTGCGGCCACGTGCGAGAGCGGGTCGCTCGCAGCGGGCGTAAAGCAGATGGCATAGCGCATGCGATTTCCTCCGTCGAACATACGGCGCGGCCATCCGTCGGCGCCGCGGTCGCGCTAGCAGATAGGTGATTTGCATGACAGATTAACGAAAGGCAGGAAATGCTAATTCACGTTTAGCGTGAAGCCACACGAATGTGATTAGCAAGGAGAAAGCTGTCCGGCAGAGCAAAACGCGGCCGGCGATCGGCCGCCAAGTCGACCGCTGCGGCGGCAAGACGGTGGGCGACACCAAAACTGACCTTGAAGCCACCGGTCAAAGCGATCAATCCGTCATGGTCGGGGTGGATGCCAATCATGGGGTCACGGTCGATTGCCTTCGGCCGCAGACCGGCCCATCGTTCAAGCACGGGCGCGCCCCGCAATGCCGGCACCAATTGTCCGGCTGCCTCAAGCAGCGCATCGAGTTGTCCATCGGTCGAAAGCGGCTCGTCGAAGCGATTCTCGCTGGTACTGCCGACAGCGACGTGGCCACCCTCATGCGCAACAATATACAGTCCGTCGCGGAAGATCGTCGGCATGGACGGGTCTATATCGACTTTCAACAACGCTGCCTGCCCTTTGACGGACTGGCCGAGCGGCCTGGCAAGGCCAGCAGTGTGGCGCCCCAGCAATGGAAAGGATTGGTGCCCGGCTGCGACAACGCATTGGCCGAACGCAATGTCACCTGCGGTCGCTTTTGCAACCTTGCGCTCAAAGTCGAGATCCTCGACCGAGACATGTTCGGCAACCCGTACATGCCGGGCGTCGCGCAGCGATGCGGCCAGTACAGCAGTCAGCGACCGGGGGGCAACCCTAGCGGCAAGCGTATCGTGCACGAAGCCACTTTCGCCAGTCGTGGCATCGAGCCAATTCTCCTGAGGCAGCCTATTAAGGACATGCCAATGGAACCGCCGCTCGCCCGCGATCCAGCGATCGTCGGCATCGCGGTTATGGCCAAGCGCAATCTCGCGCAAGTGCGGCTTCGGCAGTGGAATGAGGCGCCCGGAACGGCGATAGCCTGCGGAAAGGCCCGTCTGCTGTTCCAAAGCTGCAATTTCCGCCTCCAGCGAAACCAGCGCATCGAACTGGAATTGCTTCTTGGCGTTCCACTTGTCCGGCATGTGCGGCATGAGCGCGCCAAGCAACCCACCGCTCGCGCCGTGGCCGAGCCGATCGGCGTCGACGAGTAATGTATCAATGCCAAGACGCTCCGCGTGAACCGCCGCCCACAGTCCCATGATGCCGCCGCCGACGATCAGCAGGGAAGTCGATGATTGACCGGACGACAAGGCCGGATTATCGGCTTTGGTCATGACAGATACGGATCCTGAAAAAACTCCTGGCGCGCACCAGCCGCTTGAATGGCGCGACGGCGATATGCCCTATTCACCGGCCTTTGGCGACCATTTTTATTGCCAGACGGACGGTAGGCTTGAGTGCGGGCATGTCTTCCTTGCCGGCAACGGTCTGCCGCAGCGCTGGCAGGATCAAGGCGACTTCCTGATCGGCGAACTCGGCTTCGGTACCGGCCTGAATTTTGTCGAAAGCTGGCGACAGTGGAAACTCAATCGGCGCACGGGGCAGAAATTGCACTTCATGTCGTTCGAGCTTTATCCGATGCAACGCGAGGAAATCGACCGAGCGCTGTCTCATTGGACCGAGATCGATGCGGAACGGCAAACCCTGGCTGCAGCATGGCCACAAACACCCAACGGAACCGTATCCCTTAGCCTTGATAGCCAGACGACGCTCAGCGTCGTCTGTGGTCGCGCGCTAGACGGAGTCGCAGCCGCCGAAGCGGGTTTTGATGCCTGGTATCTCGACGGCTTCGCACCGTCGCGCAACGCTGATATGTGGTCCGAGGAATTGATGCACCTCGTCTGCGAAAAGACAAGAACGAACGGAACCTTTGCGACTTACGCCGCGGCGGGCTTCGTCCGGCGCAATTTGATCGCGGCTGGCTTTGTCGTCGAGCGTCGGAGCGGCTTTGCCGGCAAGCGCGAAATGCTCTGCGGTATCAAATCCTAGCTCGTGCTCGTCCGTAAACGGCGGTCTTTCCCGATCTCTGCGGGAGTTTGGCGGCAAACGGATGCTGGAAGACGACCCTTGCCATACTGAGAGCAATGCGTTTCCATTTGGCTGCTGCGCATGACGAGCCGCTCAGACCAACCGTCGCCACGCCGGTCATGACTAACTTTCACACGGAAAGTCGCTCCTTACATACCGTTTCCACGAGAGTCTGAAGAGCCTTTACGCGCTCGACCAGCCAGGCGAGTTCCTCGTTGCTGATTGCGTATTTCGACGAATATCGCGCTTCCACATAGGCCCGCGACAGCAACTCGAAGCAGCGCCGTGAAAACCGGTTGTCACGCGGCCATGCAGCAATCAGCCGATGGTCGATCTCCTCGGCCTGAGAGCGAAGGATCCTGAGACGATGAGATTTGGGGCTGTAGAGGGTTAGGGTGAGCAGGGCACAATGATAGGCGCGCTCGGTGGCCTGGTGCAGCATGAACGCGCCGTCGCGCCACATGCCATTCGATAGACCGTATTGGGCAAATTTCAACGCTTCTTCAGACAACTGCCGCCATTGTTCGAAGTAGCTTTGCGCTTCGGCGCGCCTCTCCTTCGCCGTCAAGGGCTTCGGCTGGGCCAGCGGATGGCCAGGCGTCTCGTAGAGGGGAATGCCGTCCCTGGCGATGTCGACGAAGAAGGGCCGGCCCCGCGAAAGCTGGTCGTTGACATCGGCCAGCGTATGGATGATCGGCACGACCGGCGTGTCGATGCGGTGGGCGATCTGCTCCTTCAACAGCCGCTCCTCGATGCCTTCCCAGAGCTCCTGCTCCTCGGCGAACGACTTGCTGTTGACGACGATCAACAGATCGTAGTCGGAGCGATAGCCGCTCAAGTGATCTTCGACCCAGTCGCCTCGGCCGTAAGATCCATAGAGCAGGACCATCAGAATCTTGCCGGCATGGCGCTTGGCCGACAGCTTGCTTGACTGGAAGCGTTCGACCTCGGCAAACAGGATCTGAAGGATGTGCGCCAGTTCGCGCCGCTTCCGGTCCGGCAGATGTTCGATATGGTCGGTCAGGGTCAAAGCCGCGTCAAAGCCTTCGGTCAGAATCGCATCCATCCTAGCGGCTCCGTCATGATTGCGCATCCAAACGTTATACGGGAATATTCTTGAAAATACAATCAAATGCCGAGCAGTCCGGCATCATGACGCAAGCGCGGCGAACGGCTGCTATCCTTCGAACTCGTCTTTGTCGGGGTTGTGCTCGGCCTCGCGCTGAAGCTCTTCCAATCGTGAAACCCGCTCTGTTCGGCGGGATCGGTTCACGTGTCTCCGAAATATTGCGGACCTCTGTGATTTTTTGTTCGCCTTCCTGGATCTCAACCTTGGATCTCAACTTCGGCGGCACTGTAGTTATCCGCTCGCCCGATCGCGCAGCGGCTTCGTCGCAACCCGCAACGCATCGCCACATTCAGCGATCTCGCGAATATACGCGTTTTCGGCGGCACCGAGTTGCCCGGGCAAGCTCAAAGATGGTTTGGGCGAGCCTCAGACACACCACGCGGGGCTCGTCTGGCTGCAGCTTCCCGTTCTAGCGATGGCTCGCCGACTGACCCGTCTGTCGCCCGTTCCTGCCCAACCACAGCTCCAGCTTCTCTTCGAGCAACTCCGGGCTGATCGGCTTTGACATGTAATCATCCATGCCTGCCTCCAGGCAAAGGTCGCGATCGGCCTCCAGCGCATGCGCGGTCACCCCAACGATTGGCACACGATGGCCTTGCCCGCGCTCCTGATCGCGTATCGCGCGCGTCGCGTCATGGCCGTTCATCACGGGCATCGAGACATCCATCATGATGATGCGCGGGGTGTGGCGGTGCCACGCTTCCACCGCCTCTTGGCCGTTGCCGACAACGAGAAAGCTACGACCGCTTTCCAGCAAGATCTGGGTGAAGACGATCTGGTTGACTTCGTTGTCTTCCGCGACCAGCACGTCGATGAACTCCGTCGGCGCCGTCTCGGAAGGCTGGGCTTTGGACAGCGGCGATGGCATCGCTTCCGCGCTAGACTGCATGATAGCAGCAGCGGCGACCTGCTTTGTCCGGCTTGCACGCACGACGTCTGCGATGGTGTTCCTCAGCACGTTGGCCCGCGCCGGCTTCATCAGATAGGCTTGGCCGTTGAGCGCCGCGAACTCTTTTTCGGTCCCGGCAATGTCCATTGATGTCAAAAAGATAATCGGCAGACGCTCGAAGCGGCTGTCGGTACGCAATTTCCGCGCAATCTCGGCGCCATTCATGCCCGGTATCTGATAGTCCAGCACGATTGCATCGATCCCTAGACCAAACTCGTGCGCAGCCTCGATTATTGCAAAGGCCGCGGGCCCGTCTTCGGCGGCGGCGCCATCGAAGCCCCAAAGAGCCAATTGCTCGGTCAGAATCTGTCGGTTGACCGCATTGTCGTCGACGACGAGAACATGGGCACCCCTCACGTTGACCGGCAACGGCTTAGGCGCCAGCCGCGCCGCAGCCACGACGAAAGGCAGGTTCACGGTAAAGACCGAGCCCTCACCCGGCTGACTGTCCACCTCGAGGTAGCCACCAAACAGGTCGACCAGCCCTGCCGTGATGGCAAGGCCGAGGCCTGTTCCTTCGTGACGACGTGTAGAGGACGCGTCTATCTGCGAGAACTTGTCGAAAATGGACTCCAGCTTGTCATCCGGAATGCCGATGCCGGTATCCTCGACCCGGATGCTCGCCATGATCTCGTCTTGCGCGCCCGGCGCGAAACCGATGTCCACTAGGACGTGACCGCGTTCAGTGAACTTTACGGCATTGCCGACGAGATTGGTGATGATCTGCCGGAAGCGCCCCGCGTCGCCGATCACAGCCGACGGCAAATCGGGCGCCGTGCGCACGAGCAGTTCGATGTTCTTTTCGGCCGCAGGCGAAGACAGGAGGGTCGCAACATCCTCGATCGCGTCGACTAAATCGAACGTCGTGCGCCGGAGCGTCATCTGACCGGCATCGATCTTCGAGAAATCGAGAATATCATTGATGATCGTCACCAGCGCATTGCCTGACTTGACGATGATATCGATGAACGTCTTCTGGCGCGTATCGAGATCGGTCTTCGCCAACAACTCAGCCATGCCGAGGACACCATTCATTGGTGTCCGGATCTCATGGCTCATGTTCGCCAGGAACTCGGATTTAACGCGATCGGCCGCCTCCGCCCGCGACAGGAGCCGCTCTAGCTCGGCCTCTCGCTCCTTCGCTTCGGTGACATCGGTAAACAACGCAATCCAATGCTGCCGCTCGCTGATGGTAGCGTCCAGGTTGACCCAACGTTCGCCGGCGACATGAAATGGAGTCGAGATCGGCTTCTTGGCCGCAATGTTGTCTCGCCAACTCGTGAGGATTTCGTCCTCCTGGCCGTGAAAATCCCCCCGCTCGGCGCAGAACCGGAAGAGGTCGATCCATCCCCGACCGACAGCCAGGTACTCTGGCGGAATTGCCAGGATATCGCTGAGCGGATCGCTCGCGAGCAGGATGATCCCGTCCTGCACGATCAGAAGACCCTGGGACATGGCGCGCGTCGCATCATGCATCAGATCGCCCATATGCTCGAGCGCCGCCCGCGTTTCGTGAACTTCCTTTTCGCGCTCGCGAACTGCGGTCACATCCGCATAGGAAAGCAGAACCCGGCCATTGGAGAGACTTCTGCCATCGAACAGTACCCGCTTGCCACCGACCCAACCGAGTTCCACCGGCCGCTGTTCCCTCTCCGCCGCCTGGAAATGTGCCTCCCGCCGAGCAAGAACCTGCTCCGGCGTCACCTTGGCGCCATAGCGTCCGAGCTTATGATTGTGGCGGATTACATCGATGAAAGCCCAGCCGTCGAAGCGGTTGTCGCACGGCAGATCCCAGACATCGTAAAACTCGTCATTGGCGTAGAGAACGTTGCGCATGTCGTCGAGGATCATGACGCCGACGGGAAGAGCGCGAAGGATGTTATGAAGATCCTCGCTCAGGGCCTGGCTGCGGGCCAAATTCGACGCCGGCTGCCTACCGCCATCCCGGCGCGGTGCTCGCCTCTCGAAAATACCGAGCACGTAGACACGGTCTTCGGAGGGCGAGAAGCTTTCGATGCGCACCCGCTCGTGCTCAGCGCCGCTGCTGTCGAAGCAAACGGCACTTTCCTCGCTTGCGAAAACGAGTGCACGCCGCTCCTTGTCTTCGCGGGTCTCCTCTTCCGGCGTGTCGATCAGTTCGCGGCTCCGACGGCCGATAAAGTCAGAGATTTCCTTTCCAAAGAAGGACGCATAGGCCTCGTTGACTGCGACGTAACGGAGCTCGCTGTTCTTGACATAGGCAGGGCGATCCAGATCTGCGATCCGGCGGCAGGCCAGTTCGAGAAGGTCCCCGTTCGATGTCAAAATCAGTCCTCAGTCAGAAAAGTCTGCTCGTCGAACAGTATAGCCGCGCCGCTTTAACAAGGCTTTAACCATGATTTTGATGGCAATGGGCAATTTGCGCATTGGCCGGCGCGGTATGATCACAGGCCGTAGACATCCGGGAACTGTGGTATAGTTTCAGTCGTTTCTAAAATGAACTCGTTCAGCTGGCCCCGTAGACCCGAACGGCTTCTCCTGACGGCTTCAAGAACAAGCTTCGTCAACGAAAGGAGACGACCATGTCCGTACTTCGTAAAAGCATGGCGGCGGGCTTAATGGCATTGACCTTGACTGGGACCACTTTCCTCCCGGCAACGCCCGCGAATGCCAACAGTGACTTCTGGGGCGGCGTCGCGGCTGGCGCCGTCGGTGGCATCCTGCTGTCGCAGGCTGTACGTCCCTACCCCTACTACGGCTACTATCCGCGGCCATACTATCGGCCTTACTACGGATCGGTGTATCGGCCCTACTATGGCTCCTACTACCGGCCCTATTACCGGCCCTATTACGGGTCTTACTATCGCCCATATCCGGCCTATCGAAGCTACTACAGACCGTACTACCGCCGCGACTACTACGCACCCCGTTGTTATGTTCAATGGCAGCGCAATGGATGGGGCGAGGCTTACCGCACAAGGGTATGCTACTAAGGACCGAGCTGGTCTGAGGCCTCACAGGGCTTTCGCGCAGCCGCTCCTTGAGCCGGCTGCCCTTGACTTTTGGCCCGAACTAGACCAAATGCAGGCCAGCTTTCACCTTCCGGCCGCCGCGTGAGCGTGCCCCTGCCAGCAAATAAGATGCAGGAAGAAGGGCAAAAGCGCATTTCATACGGGCCGCACCCAAGACGCGGCAGAAGCGCTGGAAAGCTTTTTCCAACAAGACAAGTTCCCACTTCACGCGGGGTTCTTGACGCCAGAATGACACCGGGCTGCACTCTGCGATCCGGCGGATTTGTTTTGGCGCGCCCTAAAAAGGTTATGACTTGACCAATTTTGAATCGCTTGGTGTCTCCAAGCCGATCGTCGCCACACTTTTCCAGCTCGGCATCGAAAAGCCGACCCCCATTCAGGAGAAGGCGATCCCGCTTCTTCTCGAAGGCCGAGACCTCATCGGCCTCGCCCAGACCGGAACCGGCAAGACGGCCGCCTTCGGCCTGCCGCTCATCGAAAAGCTCATCCCTGAGGAACGCCGCCCGGACAACCGTACCACCCGGACGCTGATCCTGGCCCCGACCCGCGAACTGGTGAACCAGATCGCCCAGAACCTGAAGAACTTCCTGCGCAAGTCACACCTGCGCATCAACGTCGTCGTCGGCGGTGTGTCGATCAACAAGCAGCAGCTGCAGCTTGAAAAGGGCACCGACATCCTCGTCGCCACGCCCGGTCGCCTCCTAGACCTCGTCGCACGCCGCGCCATCGGCCTAACGGCCGTGCGCTACCTCGTTCTCGACGAAGCCGACCAGATGCTCGACCTCGGCTTTGTGCACGACCTGCGCAAGATCGCCAAAATGGTGCCGAAGAAACGCCAGACGATGCTGTTTTCGGCCACCATGCCGAAGGCGATCGCCGATCTCGCTGGCGAATATCTGACGAATCCAGTCACCGTCGAAGTGACGCCTCCGGGCAAGGCTGCCGACAAGGTCGAGCAGTATGTCCATTTCGTCAACGGCAAGAATGACAAGACCGACCTCCTGAAGAAGTCGCTCACCGAGAACCCGGATGGCCGCGCCATCGTCTTCCTGCGCACCAAGCACGGTGCGGAGAAGCTGATGAAGCATCTCGACCACCTCGGCTATTCCGTCGCCTCGATCCACGGCAACAAGAGTCAGGGCCAGCGCGAGCGCGCCCTCAAGGCCTTCCGTGACGGCGACATCAAGACGCTGATCGCGACCGATGTCGCAGCCCGCGGCATCGACATCCCGGCCGTCAGCCACGTTTACAACTACGACCTGCCGGAAGTGCCGGATGCCTACGTCCACCGCATCGGCCGCACCGCTCGCGCCGGTCGCGACGGCATCGCGATCGCCTTCTGCGCTCCCGATGAGACCCGTCTGCTGCGGGACATCGAGCGCCTGATGAACATCTCGATCGCCGTTGCCAGCGGCGAGGCCCCAGCCAACATGAACGCGGCGCCAAAGCGCGGCAACGGCAATGGCGGCAACCGCGGCCAGGGTCGTGGTGGCGAGAACCGTGGCGGTGAGCGTCGTGGCGAAGGTCATCGTGCAGGCGGTCGCCCGGAGCGTCGTCCGCGCCCTGAGGCCGGTGACGAAGTCCGCGCCAACAACGAGGAGCGCCGCGAGCGTCGTCCGCGTCCGGAGCGCCAGACCCAGCGCAACGAGGACTTCCGCGGCCAACGTCGCGGCGAGCCGACGCCGATGGTATCCGGCCCCGACAATGATCTGGCCGCGACGTCTGACTTCCGTCCGGCCCGCAAGCCGCAGCGCCCGCAGCATGGCAACCATGCCAACGGCGAGAACCGCCATCATCCCGGCGGCGGCGCCCGCAACGCGCACGGCCGTCCCGCCCGCAAGCACGGCGAAGATCGCGGCGCACAGGCCCACGGCGGCGGCGAACGTCGGGAAGGCAATGGCGGTAACCGTCGCGGCGGTCCCTCGCGTGGTGGGAATGGCCAGCGTCGCGAACGCGCCTGATCAAAAAGCAAGGGCGGGAGAGATCCCGCCCTTTACAATGCGCATCTTGCGGCACCAGATTGATTGCTCATCATTTCAATCCTGCCTTGTACCGACCCGCCAGTCGCGTTAGCATGATGGCGCTGCTGTAGGGCGCGTCGGCTTCAAGCCGGAGGGGCATTGCCCGCCCACGTACGTACGACAAAGTCAAACGTAGTCCGCGCCCATGCCAAATATCGAAAATCTCAGAAAGCAAGCCAAGACATACCTGCGATGGCATCGCGAACGGTATTATCCCGTTGCCGCACAGATCAGATGGATTCTGCCCAGATATCGAGATCAAAGCGACCGAGAGATCCTAGATGCAGACTTCAGGCTCAGCGACGCGCAGGAGCTTGTTGCCAGAAAGCACGGCTTCGCGAATCGGCCGGCGCTAGTCGAAGGGATCGAAACCATGACGAAATCGACAGTGTTGGACAGCAGGCGCCCGCTGATCCTCTCCGCAGAGCCGCAGCTCTTCGTCTCCGACATCAATGCCTCATGCCAATTCTATGTTCGGAAACTCGGCTTTGAAATTGCGTTCCTCTACGGCGAACCGCCCTTTTATGCCCAGGTCTTTCGCGGCAGCGCACGCTTGAACCTGCGAAAAGTCGGGGTGCCGGTTTTCGACGCTGGCTTCAGAGCCGGAGAGGTCGACGCCCTCTCCGCAACGCTAACGGTCGATGATCCGAAACAGTTGTTTCTGGAGTATCAGGCTGCCGACGCCTCGTTCCATCAGCCCTTACGCACCGAGCCATGGGGCGCGCGCACTTTTATCATGCAGGACCCCGACGGAAACCTGATCGCCTTTTCAGGGACGGCTCCCTAGGCCCGTTGAAGCTCCTTTGCGTCCTGTGGAGGAACTTTCACCGGTCTGTTGGTCAGATAGACCCCGGTCACCACGACGATGGTGCCGAGGATCAGCGGCAGTGTCAGCGGCTCGCCGAAGGCGATAAAAGCCTCGAGCGCTACTGTCGGCGGCATCAGATAAATGAGCGAAGCCGCCCGCGAAACCTGGCCTCGGCGGATGAGATAGAGCAGCAATCCGACACCGCCCATCGACAGTCCGAATACGGACCAGATCAGCGCCGCAACGGCCTGTGCCGATCCGTCGAAGTGCATACGCTCGAAGGAAAGCATCAGCGGCACGGTAACGATTAAGGCGCCGACATATTGCAACGTGGCAATGGGAAGAAGGTTGCCGGTCTGCAGATGCTTCTTCTGATAGAGCGTTCCGTAAGTGACGGAACACATGGCGATAAGGTTGATCGCCAGCGGTACGGCCGCATGCGCCAGATCGGCCGTCGCCGGATCGAAGAGCTTCGGCGATATCGCGATGGCGATGCCGAGGAAGCCAAGCAACAGGCCCAGCCTCTGGACGCCGTGCAAACGCTCGCCGACGAGGAGCGGCGCAGCCATCGCCGTCAAAAGCGGCTGCAGGGCAGCGATGATGCCCGAGATTCCCGCCGGCACGCCATTCGCGATCGCCCACCACAAGCCGCCAAGATAGAAGCCGTGCAGGAACATACCGGAATAGACTGCCTTGAAAGCAACAGCACGGCCCGGCCACGCCGCGCGCATGGCAAGACAAAGGCTGAGAAACGCCAGCGCCGAAAGCGCATAACGCACCGCGAGGAACGTGAAGGGCTCTGAATGTATCGCGGCGTATTTCGCCACGACCCAGCCGGTCGACCAGAGGAAAACGAAGATGATGGGCGCAATGCGATCAAGCATGAATTGGTCCTGGGGCAACGGATTGCCGCGCTGATAGCCGACCGGTGGCCCCGCCGTCAAAAGCGAAGCATTGATGCTTACCTGCAGTTTCGTTGATGGGTGACGCGATCGACAGAGATTCGGCTCGGCCCGAAAATGAATCGAATGCCGATCTGAAAATAATCAGGCGCCTATATTTTGAGCGACCACCAGGGATTGACGGCCACCGCAGCCATGTCAGATTTTGATAAATGCCCAGTTTTTTGGCTCTTTTGGCCACTTGGGAGGATTTTACAAATCTCACCCCCGAACTGTGCATGGTTCTTGCATTGCTTATTGCGTTGTATTCAAATGAACAAAAAAGGGGAGCCACACCTTTGGCATTTGATGAAATGATCACCGGGGACGAAAATCCTCGTCAGCCATATGAGAAATATTTTGAGTGGTACAATAACCAAGATCGAACGCATCTGATTGCCAAATCCCGGGACGCGGAAAACATCTTCCGAAAGACGGGCATCACCTTCGCGGTCTATGGACACGCAGACTCCTCCGAAAAGCTCATCCCCTTCGATATCATCCCCCGCATCATCTCAGGTCGCGAATGGCGCAAGCTCGCCCAGGGCATCGAGCAACGGGTGATCGCGCTCAACGCTTTTCTTGATGATATTTACCACAAGCAGGAAATCATCCGCGCCGGTCGCATCCCACGCGAACTGATCGAGAGGAACGATGCCTTCCTACCGGAGATGATCGGCTTCCGTCCGCCGGGCGGCGTCTACACGCACATCGTCGGCACCGATATCGTGCGCACCGGCGAGGACGAGTTCTACGTGTTGGAGGACAACGCCCGCACACCATCCGGTGTCAGCTACATGCTGGAAAACCGCGAGACGATGATGCAGATGTTTCCGGAACTGTTCCACGCCAACAAGGTCCGACCGGTCGAGGACTATCCCTACCTGCTGCGCCAGAGCCTGGCGTCGCTGGCGCCTCCGGGCTGCAAGGGCAAGCCGCGCGTCGCCGTGCTCACGCCTGGCATCTACAATTCCGCCTATTACGAGCATTCCTTCCTCGCAGACACCATGGGCGTCGAGTTGGTCGAAGGCTCGGATCTGCGCGTCATCGACGGCAAGGTGAAAATGCGCACGACCCGCGGCTATGAGGCGATCGACGTGCTCTATCGCCGCGTCGACGACGACTTCCTCGATCCCCTCACCTTCCGGCCGGATTCGGCGCTCGGCATTCCTGGCATCATGGACGTCTACCGTTCCGGCAACATCACCATCGCCAATGCACCAGGCACCGGCATATCGGACGATAAGGCGATCTATTCCTACATGCCCGAGATCGTCGAGTTCTATACTGGGCGCAAGCCGATCCTGGAAAACGTGCCGACCTGGCGCTGTTCCGAACCACAGAGCCTCAAATACGTCCTCGAGCATCTCGAAGAGCTTGTCATCAAGGAAGTACACGGCTCCGGCGGCTATGGCATGCTGGTCGGACCGACGGCCACCAAGAAGGAGCGCGCCGATTTTGCCGAAAAGCTGAAGGTAAAGCCCGCCAACTACATCGCACAGCCGACGCTTTCGCTCTCGACCGTGCCAATCCTCGTCAACAAGGGAATTGCGCCACGCCATGTGGACCTGCGTCCCTATGTTCTCGTCTCCGACAAGGTGCAGATCATCCCTGGCGGATTGACCCGCGTGGCTCTCAAACAGGGCTCGCTTGTGGTCAATTCCAGCCAAGGCGGCGGCACAAAAGATACCTGGGTATTGGAGGACTGATGCTCGGAAGAACTGCAAACGGACTCTACTGGATGTTCCGTTACTTCGAACGCGCCGAGAACATCGCGCGCCTCATCGATGCCGGTCTGCGCATGTCTCTGACGAGAAGCGGAACCGGTGACGACGATTGGGACGGCGTCCTGCAAAGCGCGGGCGTCCGCGAGACCTACGACGAGGGCCACAGCAAGCTGACGAGCGCCGACGCGATCGACTACCTGCTGCGCGATCGGAGCAACCCTTCGAGCGTCATGTCCTGCGTCGACTATGGGCGAAATAACGCCCGCATGGTGCGCACCGCGCTGACTCGCGAGACGTGGGAAGCAACGAACGAATTTTGGATCGAGCTGAAGGCGCTGCTGTCCAAGCGGCTGAAGGCAGCGGAATTGCCGGAAGCGATCGATGCCATCAAACATCGCGCCGGGCTGATCCGTGGCGCCTTCCACGGCTCCATGCTCAGAAACGAACTCTACAATTTCGCCCGCATCGGCACCTTTATCGAGCGCGCGGACAATACGAGCCGTATTCTTGACGTGAAGTACTATGTGCTCCTGCCCTCGGTCTCCGCCGTCGGCACGTCGATCGACAACATCCAATGGGAGTCGATCCTGCGGTCCGTCTCCGCCCACCGCTCCTACAGCTGGGCCTACGACGGCGAATATCGGGCGATGAACATCGCCGACTTCCTAATCCTCAACGGCCAGATGCCACGCTCGCTCGCCTACTGCTACGAAAAGATCGTTAGCGAACTCGGCTATCTCTCCAAGGACTACGGCGAACGACTGCCGGCACACGACACGGCAGATGCCATTCGCAAGAGCCTCCAGACGCGCGCCATCAAGGAGATCATGGACCAGGGCCTGCATGAGTTTCTGGAAGATTTCGTCACGCGCAACAACCAGCTCGGCGCGGAAATTTCCGACGGTTACCGGTTCTATGCATAGGCGGGCACGACATGAAGCTTAAGATCAGCCACGTCACCGAATATCACTACGAGGAGCCGTCCGTCTTCTCGCTACAGCGATTGCGGCTGACGCCGCCGACCGTAACCGGGCAGAGGATCCTCAATTGGTCGCTGCATGTCGAGGGCGCGAAACCCGAGGTCGAATATGACGACCAGTTCGGCAATCACATCAACCTCGTTTCGCTGGAAGGCGAGCAGCGGACGACCCGCATCGTCGCAGAAGGCGAAGTCGAGACCGAAGATCGAAATGGCGTCCTCGGCGCTCACAGCGGGTTCTGCCCGCTCTGGCTGTTCCTGCGCGAGACGCCGAGGACGAAGTCCGGCAAGCTCGTCAAGGAACTGATCAAAGGTGTCAGCGGTGACAACGAACTGGCTCGCATGCATGCGCTGATGTCGGGGATTCACGAGGCAGTGGCCTACCGGCCTGGAACCAGCGACACCGAAACGACAGCGGAGCAAGCGCTGGAGAAAAAGAGCGGCGTCTGCCAGGATCACGCCCATGTCTTCGTCGCCGCGGCACGCAGCCTCGCCGTACCAGCCCGCTACGTCTCCGGTTACCTGATGATGGAAGAGAAGGTGGAGCAGGCGGCAACGCACGCTTGGGGCGAAGCGTATGTGCCGGGGCTCGGCTGGGTCGGCTTCGATCCGGCAAACAACATCTGCCCTGATGCACGCTACGTGCGCGTCGCCTCCGGGCTCTGCTACCGCGATGCGGCCCCCGTTTCAGGCATGCGCATCGGCACGCCGGGAGAAAAGCTCTCGGTCGTCGTTAAGGTCGAAGATCAGGAGCAGATGCAGAGCCAAAGCCAGAGCTGACGGACTCGCTGTCCGAGCCGCCGCACAGCGGCTCGGATCGTTTTGGGCCATCGTTAGGCCAGCGTATAGGCCGTTTTGACGCTCGTATAGAACTCGGCCGCGTACTTGCCCTGCTCGCGCGGGCCGTAGGACGAGCCTTTGCGACCGCCGAACGGCACGTGGAAGTCTACACCTGCGGTCGGCAGGTTGACCATGACCATGCCCGCCTCGGAGTTGCGCTTGAAATGCGTCGCGTGCTTGAGGCTTGTCGTAGCAATCCCGGCTGACAGGCCGAACGGCGTGTCGTTGGCGGTCGCCAGTGCTTCCTCGTAGTCCTTGACGCGGATGACCGAGACAACAGGACCGAAGATTTCCTCCCTGCTGATACGCATCTGGTTCGTGGCTTCCGTAAACAGCGTCGGCTGCAGATAGAAGCCGGGCGTCTCACGGGTGATGAGTTCGCCGCCGAAGGCGAGCTTGGCGCCCTCTTTCCGGCCGATCTCGATGTAATCGGTATCCGTCTTCAACTGCCTTTCATCGACCACGGGGCCGATGTGCGTGCCAGGCTTCATCGCGTTGTCGACGACCAGCGCCTGAAGCTTTTCCGTCAGCGCCGCCACGAACTTGTCGTGGATGCCTTCAGTGACGATCAAACGCGAAGACGCCGTGCAGCGCTGGCCGGTGGAGAAAAAGCCAGAATTGGCTGCTGCTTCAACAGCGACCGTGAGGTCAGCATCGTCGAGGACGACCATCGGGTTCTTGCCGCCCATTTCGAGCTGGAACTTGCGGTTATGCTCGATCGAGGCGGCCGCGACGCGGCGGCCGGTGCCGGTGGAGCCGGTAAACGTGATGCCTGTAACATCCGGACTGTCGAGCATCGCCTGGCCGACAACCGAACCCTTGCCCATGACGAGGTTCAGCACGCCCTTCGGCAGGCCGGCGCGGTGCAGGATGTCGACGATTGCCCAGGAGCAGCCCGGAACGAGTTCGGCCGGCTTGAAGACGACGGTGTTGCCGTAGCAGAGCGCCGGCGCGATCTTCCACGCGGGAATCGCGATCGGGAAGTTCCAGGGCGTGATGATACCAATAACACCGAGCGGGTCACGGGTGATCTCGACACCGATGTTGGGGCGAACAGATGGGATGACCTCGCCTGCAAGGCGCAGCGCCTCGCCGGCGAAGAATTCGAAGATCTGCGACGCGCGAATGGTCTCGCCGATCGCCTCGGGAAGCGTTTTGCCCTCTTCGCGGGCGAGCAGCGCGCCGAGCTCGTCCTTGCGCGCCATAATCTCATCGCCGGCCTTCTTGAGGATGACATGACGTTCCCAGATGCCAGAGCGCGACCAGGCAGGGAAGGCTGCCTTGGCGGCGGCAATCGCATTCTTCGTGTCTTCGGTCGTACCGTCCGCATAGAGGCCAACGACCTCATTGGTATCCGACGGATTGATGTTCTTCGTGGCGTCCAAGCCGACCCATTCGCCAGCAATGAGGTTCTTATAAATGGTCATGGGCTGACTAGGCCTCCTTCACCGTTCTGTAGAGACGGTCCGGCCGCCGAAGCAGCCGGGCCTTGCGAAATCAGAGCTGCTTGACGGCGATCTCTTCTTCGGCGGCAATCTTCAGAGGGTTGCGCAACGGCAGGCCGAACTCGGCGACTTCGATTTCGAAGACATCGCCCTCTTCCGTCTTGATGCCTTCTGCGAAGGAGAGTGTCGCGGTGCCGAACATATGAACGTGAACGTCGCCGGGCACACGGAACAGGCCGTACTTGAAGTGGTGATATTCGAGATTGGCGAAGGTGTGCGACATGTTCGCTTCGCCTGAGAGGAAGGGCTTTTCGAAGATCACCTTATCGCCACGCTTGATGCGCGATGTGCCGCGGATATCCTCGGGCGCAGCACCGATACGGATTTCGGGACCGAAGCTTGCCGGGCGCAGCTTCGAATGCGCGAGGTAGAGGTAGTTAATCCGCTCGGTGACGTGATCGGAGAACTCGTTGGACAGCGCAAAGCCGATGCGAAACGGCGTGCCGTCTTGCGCAATGACATAAATGCCAGCCATTTCGGGCTCTTCGCCGCCATCCAGCGCGAAGGACGGAGAAACGAGCGGTGCGCCGGGAGCCGCCGAACCGTAGCCGTTGCCCTTGTAGAACCACTCGGGCTGAACGCCCTTCTCGCCCGCTTTCGGCTTGCCGTTCTCCAGGCCCATCTTGAACATCTTCATCGAGTCGGTGAGCGTGTCTTCAGCCGCCTCGGAGGTCTTCTTGTGCATGGAGTCGCGCGTTGCAGCCGAACCCAGATGCGTAAGACCGGTGCCCGTCAGGTGCAGGTGTGCGGCGTCAGAATGCGTCATCGGCGGCAGAAACTTGCCTTCGGCATAAGCCTTTTCGAGGTCGACAGCATCGCCGAGGCCATGCGCTTCAATCACCTGTAGCAGCGACTTGCCGCTATTTGCGGCTTCCATGGCCAGCGCGTAGACGCTGCCGGCATTCTTGACGGCTTTCGCGGTACCGCCCGGCTCGCGCACGGCGACAATGATCTCTCCGTTCGAACCCTTGATCTGCGAAATGAGCACGGTCTTCATCCTTTTTTCGATAGCGCGGAAAATGCTCCGCCAATCCGGCTCTCCGAAGAGCCGGATTGGTAAGTTCACATGACTGCGAATGCGTGGCCAGCGCTGGAGCGCTTAGCCCTTGTTCTTGTTGTAGACGTCGAAGAAGACGGCAGCGAGAAGCACCAGTCCCTTGACCATCTGCTGGAAGTCGATGCCGAGGCCGACGATCGACATACCGTTGTTCATGACGCCCATGATGAACGCGCCAATGACAGCGCCGGTGATTTTGCCAACGCCGCCGGACGCCGAAGCACCACCGATGAAGCAGGCTGCGATAACGTCAAGCTCGAAGCCGACGCCCGCCTTCGGGGTCGCCGAGTTCAGGCGAGCCGCGACGATCATGCCGGCAAGACCAGCCAGGACACCCATGTTGACGAAGGTGTAGAAGCTCAGCCGCTCGGTGTTGATACCGGAAAGCTTGGTGGCTTTTTCGTTGCCGCCCATGGCGTAGATGCGGCGGCCAATCGTCGTGCGACGCGTCACGAAGGTGTAGGCCGCGATCAGCACAAGCATCACAACGAGAACGTTCGGCAGGCCCCTGTACGTCGACAGCTGAAAGCCGAGGAACAGGACCGCCAGCGCGATAATAACGTTCTGCGCAACGAAGAAACCAAACGGCTCGACGTCAATGCCGTGGCTCTCGTTCACCTTGCGGCGACGCCAGGCAAGGAAGAACAGCACGGCCGGGATGATGATGGTCAGGACCAACGAGGTAGAATGCAGCGGGATGCCGGCAATATCGATCATATCACCCGGCAGGAAACCCGTCGAAATGACCTGGAAGTCCTTCGGGAACGGCCCGATGTTCTTGCCGCCGAGCACAAAGAGCGTCAAACCGCGGAAGACGAGCATGCCAGCGAGCGTGACGATGAAGGCCGGAATGCGATGATAGGCGATCCAATAGCCCTGCGCAGCACCGATTGCACCGCCGAGGACTAGGCAGAGAATGCCCGCCACTACGAAATTCATCTGCATATTGACGGTCAAAATAGCCGCGACCGCGCCGACGAAGGCGACGATCGAGCCCACCGACAGGTCGATATGCCCCGCCACGATGACGAGCAGCATGCCGAGCGCCATGATGACGATGAACGAGTTCTGCAGAACGAGGTTCGTCAGGTTGACGGGCTTGAACAGGATACCGCCCGTATAGAACTGGAAGAACACCATGATCGCGACGAGCGCAATGAGCATGCCGTATTCACGAATGTTGCTGCGGATGTAGTCCGCAACGGAAACGACGTTGCTTTCCTCGGTGGCTGAAGGGTTGACCGGAGTCATTGTTTCTTCTCCCCTGAGCGCATGATAGCGCGCATGATGGTTTCTTGGCTCGCCTCTCCCTTTGGCAGTTCCGCAACGATACGTCCTTCATTCATGACGTAGATGCGGTCGCACGTGCCAAGCAGTTCCGGCATTTCCGATGAGATCATCAGAACACCTTTGCCGTCGGCGGCGAGCTGGTTGATGATAGTATAGATTTCGTATTTTGCACCGACATCGATACCGCGAGTGGGTTCGTCGAGGATCAAAACGTCGGGATCGGAGAACAGCCACTTCGACAGCACGACCTTTTGCTGGTTGCCGCCCGAAAGATTGACCGCTTCCTGGAAGATGCTGGAGCTGCGGATGCGCAGCTTCGAGCGATAGTCCGACGCGACCTTCGATTCCTTGATCGTGTCGATGACCGTGGCGCTCGACACGCCTGCCAAGTTGGCGAGCGTCGTGTTATGCACGATGTTCTCGCCAAGTACGAGGCCGAGATGCTTGCGGTCCTCGGTCACATAGGCGAGACCGGCATCGATTGCCTTGCGAACAGTACTGACGTCGACCGGCTTGCCGTGCATGGACACGTCGCCATGAATCTTGTGTCCGTAGGACTTGCCGAACAGGCTCATCGCAAATTCGGTGCGACCGGCGCCCATCAGGCCGGCGATGCCGACCACTTCGCCCTTGCGGACGGTGACGTTGATGTCATGCAGGACCTGGCGGTCGCGGTGATGCTGGTGATAGGCGTTCCAGTTCTTCACCTCGAGGATCGTCTCGCCGATCGGCACGGAGCGCGGCGGATAACGATCGGCGAGTTCGCGGCCCACCATGTTCTTGATGATGATGTCTTCGCTGATCTCTTCAGTCCGACAGTCCATCGATTTGACCGTCATGCCGTCGCGCAGAACCGTGATCTGGTCGGCGACCTTGCGCACTTCGTTGAGCTTGTGCGTGATGATGATCGAGGTCAGGCCCTGGTTGCGGAACTCTATCAGGAGCTCCAGCAGCGCGTCGGAATCCTTTTCATTGAGGGAAGCCGTGGGTTCGTCGAGGATCAGCAGCTTCACGCTCTTCGATAGCGCCTTGGCGATTTCGACAAGCTGCTGCTTGCCGACGCCGATATCGGTGACAAGCGTTTCCGGCGACTCCTTGAGGCCAACCTTGCTCAGCAGCTCTTTCGTGCGCTTGAAGGCTTCCTGCCACTTGATGATGCCGTTCTGCGCAACTTCGTTGCCGAGGAAGATGTTTTCGGCGATCGACAGGAGCGGCACCAGGGCCAGTTCCTGATGGATGATGACGATGCCGATTTCCTCGGAATCCTTGAGCGCCTTGAAATGACGGACGTCGCCTTCGTAGACAATGTCACCGTCGTAGGTTCCGGCCGGGTACACGCCGGAGAGAACTTTCATCAGGGTCGACTTTCCGGCCCCGTTTTCACCCACCAATGCGTGGATCTCACCCTGGCGAACCTTGAGGTTCACATTCTCAAGCGCCTTTACGCCTGGGAACGTCTTGGTGATGTTCCGCATTTCGAGGATTGTATTGTCCATGGTCATAATCCAGCGCCAGCAGCCACAAGGGACGCGGCGATCATAAAATTGAAGACCGGAACCCGCAAGCAGCGGGTTCCGGCCAACGTGGTACAATTATTACTTCAGCTGGTCAGCCTTGTAGTAACCGCCTTCGACGAGGACCTTCTCGTAGTTGGTCTTGTCAACTGCGACCGGGGTCAGCAGGTAGGACGGAACGACCTTGACGCCGTTGTCGTAGGTCTTGGTGTCGTTGACTTCCGGCTCCTTGCCTTCCATCAGAGCGTTGACCATGCCGACGGTAACCTTTGCGAGGTCGCGGGTGTCCTTGAAGATCGTGGAGTGCTGCTCGCCAGCGATGATCGACTTGACCGACGGAACTTCAGCGTCCTGGCCGGAAACGACCGGGAGCGGCTGGTCCGGGGTGCCGTAGCCGACGCCCTTCAGCGACGAGATGATGCCGATGGACAGACCGTCGTAAGGCGACAGAACTGCATTGACCTTCGCGTCGGTATAGTTAGCCGAGAGCAGGTTGTCCATACGAGCCTGGGCCGTTGCCGGGTCCCAACGCAGCGTACCGACCTTGTCCATGCCGGTCTGGCCGGACTTCACGACGAGCTTGCCGCTGTCGATGTAAGGCTGCAGGACAGACATTGCGCCGTCATAGAAGAAGAAGGCGTTGTTGTCGTCAGGCGAGCCACCGAAAAGCTCGATGTTGAACGGGCCCTTGCCATCCTTGAGGCCGAGGGCGTCAACGATGGAAGTTGCCTGCAGAACGCCGACCTTGAAGTTGTCGAACGTCGCGTAGTAGTCGACGTTGCCCGAGTCACGGATCAGACGGTCATAAGCGATGACCTTGATGCCTGCGTCGTGAGCCTTCTGGAGAACGTCGGAAAGCGTCGTGCCGTCAATTGCGGCGATGACGAGAACCTTGACGCCCTTCGTGACCATGTTCTCGATCTGAGACAGCTGGTTCGGAATGTCGTCGTCAGCGTACTGCAGGTCGGTAGCGTAGCCAGCTTCCTGGAGCTGCTTGACGATGTTGTTACCGTCATCGATCCAGCGAGCGGACGACTTCGTGGGCATTGCAATGCCGACAGTCCCCTTGTCGGCTGCCATAGCCGGCATTACGAACGAAGCGACGCCAAAGGCCGCCGCTGCCATCAACGAGATAATGGATTTCATATCTCTCTCTCCCTTAGTTAATAAACGCACGGACGAAAAATCGCCCGCTCCGAAACTGTGGCAGGTTCCGTCTTGGATAATACTTCAGATGGTGAGAAACGAAGTAGGTCTCCTCCACGCTCTCACACGTGTTGAGTGCCAACCAGCACACGGCGGCAAACTGGTATGGATTCCTATAACTGTCAAATAGAATAACTGGCAAAGTGCATAACAATTTTGGTATATCGTTAAAAAGTATTACTTTTGATGGAGCGCGGTTGGGAGGCCGCAACCATGGCGTTCATTTCAGACCCGCAGACCGATGCCCATGTGGATATTCAAACGGATATCTTCGGTGACGACGCCCTTTTGAGATCGGGGCTTAAACTGAATCACCTGCGAATGATCGTCGCAATCGAAGATAGCGGGCAAATATCAGCAGCTGCCGAGGCGCTGAACATTTCGCAGCCGGCGGCTTCGCGAATCCTGTCGGAAATGGAGTCGATCGTTAAGATGCCGCTCTATGAACGCGTGGCCCGCGGCGTTGTACTGACGACCTTCGGACAGGCGCTTGCTAGGCGGGCGCGCAAGATCATGCTGGAACTGCGCGAGGCCGGCCGCGAGATTGCCGAACTGAAGACGGGAAAGGGCGGCGCCGTCTTCATCGGCGCGGTTACCGCGCCGGCCATGAGCCTTGTGGTGCCGGCGATCAAGCGGGTTAGAACCGCCCTGCCCGGCATAGAGGTGACCATACAGGTAGAGACGAGCAACGTGCTCGCACGCGAATTACTTGCCGCTCGGCACGACTTCATCATCAGCCGCATTCCCGACGATCTCAATCCGCGTTTGTTCCAGGTCCAGGAGATCGGCGTGGAAAAGGCTTGCCTGATCGTGCGGGGCGGCCATCCGCTGCTGAAGAAGGAGATCGTCTCTCTCGATGACCTCCCGCAATATGATTGGGTCTTCCAGCCAGCGGGGACGCTGCTGCGCCGGACGATCGAGGACCTGTTTCTCTCTCGAGGCGTGCCGCTGCCGGAAAATATAGTCAACACCTCGTCGCTACTGCTCACATGCGCGACGGTTTGCCAGACGGATGCAATCGCTCCGATCGCGCTTGACGTTGCGCAGTTCCTGGCAACGCACAAGTCGAAAGCGTCCGATGTGCGGGTGTTGCCAATCGATTTCGAGATTAATGTCAGACCTTATAGCCTGATCACTGTGAAGGAGCGAGCACTCCCCCCGAGCGCGCGGCTGCTCTACGACCTGGTTCTGGACGAAAGCAAGAAGGCCGCGGCTAGCTGACAAGCCTTGCACC
The DNA here is from genome assembly GCF_002211315.1 of Rhizobium sp. R693. Classification (NCBI taxonomy): domain Bacteria; kingdom Pseudomonadati; phylum Pseudomonadota; class Alphaproteobacteria; order Hyphomicrobiales; family Rhizobiaceae; genus Rhizobium; species Rhizobium sp. R693. Next base: position 233,829 of record NZ_LOKY01000002.1, read on the forward strand.
ATTTTGCTCGCATCTAATGCCGCCGCCAAAGGAGGTGGCAATCATGCTGTTCGGCCAATCGGTATTCCAGTCGGTGCTCAACCGCTTGAAAGCGGAGGACGAGACTGTCGAACAGGATGTACCCGCTTCGGCCCGTGCGAGTGGTCTCAACACCGGACTTGCTTTCAACGTCATGGAAGGAGTCTCCGCATCGTCAGCACGGCCCGACCAGGCATACTTCGAGACAATGGAGTTCGCCCCGCCGGAGACTGCAGCCGAGCCCTTGCCGCCTCCCGAACCGGAGCCCGAGCCGGTGATGCCGGATTATCTCGCACGTATCACGACAGAGGACATCGCCGCCGAGCTAGATATTTCAGCGCTCGATACGGTGCAAAGTCTCAGCCTGAAGCGCCGCGCCTTTGCCAAGAAGAACCACCCTGACCGCGTTGATCCGCCGTTCCGTGAGCATGCCACGACGCGGATGACCACAGCCAACCTGTTGATCGACCAGGCGCTGCGTCGCCTCGCCCGCTAACTAGTCCGCGTCCTTCGTGTCTTCCTTTTCGTCCTCGTCATCGGACGATGGCGGCGTGGCGGTCTCCGCCGATTGCAGCTTGTAGGTCCAGAACAGCATATAGGCCGCGTAGACACCGGCGCCGCCCGACAACACTGCCCAGAACGGATCGCCGGTGATGATTTCGACCAGCGCCCAGCCGAAACAAACGGCCACAATCAGAATGCGGGCCCAGAGCGGGCGATAGGCCGGATGTTGTGGATCAATCAGTTGCATCTCGTTCCCATAGCTAGATTGTCACACGTCTTTAAGGTGGATTTTGAAAATGTGAAAGAGCCCGGCTTGACGCGGCGGACATAAAATGGAATGAAAATTCCATATTATATGCAATTCGGTTCATTTGTTCCGAATCCAAGGGAGGTTCTCATGACAGTCAGATTTGGTCTTCTCGGCGCCGGCCGCATCGGCAAGGTTCATGCGAAGGCGGTCAGCGGCGATGCAAATGCCAAGCTTGTCGCCGTTGCCGACGCCTTTCCGCAGGCCGCCGAAGCGATCGCGTCGGCCTACGGCTGCGAGGTCCGCACGATCGAAGCGATCGAAGCCGCCAAGGACATCGACGCCGTCGTCATCTGCACGCCGACCGACACCCACGCTGATCTGATCGAGCGCTTCGCGCGCGCCGGCAAGGCGATCTTCTGCGAAAAGCCGATCGATCTCGACGTTGCCCGCGTCAAAGCCTGCATCAAGGTCGTCGACGAGACCAAGGCCAAGCTGATGGTTGGTTTCAACCGCCGTTTCGACCCGCATTTCATGGCCGTTCGCAAGACGATCGACGACGGCCGAATCGGCGACGTCGAAATGGTGACGATCACCTCGCGCGATCCGGGTGCTCCGCCGGTCGACTACATCAAGCGTTCTGGCGGCATCTTCCGCGATATGACGATCCATGACTTCGACATGGCCCGCTTCCTGCTTGGCGAAGAACCGGTCGCCGTCAGCGCGACTGCCGCTGTCCTCGTCGACAAGGCAATCGGCGAAGCCGGCGACTACGACAGCGTTTCGGTAATCCTGCAGACGAAGTCCGGCAAGCAGGCAATCATCTCCAACTCCCGTCGCGCCACCTACGGCTACGACCAGCGCATCGAAGTGCATGGTTCAAAGGGCATGGTCGCGGCGGAGAATCAGCGTCCGGTCTCGATCGAGGTCGCCAATGGCGATGGTTACACCCGCCCGCCGTTGCACGACTTCTTCATGACCCGCTACACCGAAGCCTACGCCAACGAGATCGCGAGCTTCATCGCCGCAATCGAGAAGGGCACGAAGATTGCGCCTTCCGGCGCCGATGGCCTGGCGGCTCTGGCACTGGCCGATGCCGCCGTACAATCCGTCAAGGAAGGCAAGCTCATCAAGATTGGCTGACGGCCCTCTCCCGACCGAAAGCCACCTGTGAAATGGCCGGGCCCCTGCCCGGCCATTTCTCGTTTCATCGGCATGCCGCGGCGGAACGCCCGGCCAGGCTCCGGGTTCACCGACTGAAAGCGCGTGGAGTGCGGCGATTGAGGCTCAATCGGGAAGTCTGTTGAATTTCCGCAGGCTCTTGTCGACGAGGGACTCAGGCAGGAATCGGCGGAGGAAGCGGACCTGACCTACTGCTTTTCCGTCAGTACAGCGTCTCTTGCCCCAGGATAAATGAAACGGCGCCGTGTCAGAGTTCCTGGGTCGACGGTCTAGTCCGATCCCTGAATGCCGGATAGGACCAGTTCCTGATCGATCAATGACAATGCCCTGTCCAGATGCCCCCCGAAGACGAGGATCGGCTCGTCAGGCACAACGCGGATCTCCGGCATCCCCTCCATCCGCACGACATGCGCCTGGCCAAGCCCTTCCTCGATCCCCTGGCGCAACAGATCATAGTAGCGCGTCCCGGGACCCGTAATTGCGATCGGCATGCGCTCCGTCAGGCTGAGGAGACGCGAGAGTCCGTTCCCGAGTGCGATACCGGCCTGCCTGAATGCAAATGCAGACATGCGATGTCCTTGGCGCGCTTGCGTAGCGATCTTGTCGAGCTCGGCGACCGGAACGAACTTAGCTGGGATCGTATCGAGCGGCACCTCGAAGGCCATGCGCAGAATGGCGTAGAAGCCCGCATAGGCCTCGATGCACCCCTTGCTGCCGCAGCGACAAAGCCCACCATTCGCCATATGCAGCATATGTCCGAAATTCGGGGCGGAGATCTCGCGCTCGCCCTGTCCTGTCCGCCGGACAATGCCAAGCCCGATGCTATGTCCGAGCGACAACGCGGCAAGCGACCGGAAATCGGCCGGCCTCATATTTTCCTCATGTGCGCCGAGTGCTGCCGCGACAAGCTGCGTCTCATTGCCTAGAAGGATCCTGGCTTGCCAGTCCGGTCGTAAGGCTGATTCGAAGTCGATCTGGTTGCTGCCGAAGATCGGCGACCACACCAGCACTGGCTCAGTGGCATGCACGAGACCTTTGCTGCTGATGGATATCAGCAGCACCTTTTCCTGGGGAAGCTTCGAGCGCGAAAGAATGCGTGCAAGCCCCTCCTTCACGGAGGCAATAAACCGCTCGGCGCCAGCGGGATCGTGGGATCTTTCCTCGCTGAACCGGTCAATCAGTTTGCCGGCGTAATCGACCAGCGAATATTGCACGCCGTCCGACGAAATGATCACGACGACAAGGTAGCCGCAGTCGCGCCGTTGCCGAAACAGCACACGCGGACGCCCTCTTCCGCTCGCTGCCTGGTGCTCGGATTTCTCGATGATCTGCGCTTTTTCGAGGTCGGCGGTGATCGCTGAAATCGTCGCTGAGGAGAGCTTCGTAAAGTCGGCAATTTCCGTATGCGCGAGCGCGCCGTGTCTTCGAAGCGCGGCGAGCACGAGGACGCTATTTCGCTGCCGGACCAATTCCGTGCTCGACTTGGTCAGCATATATGCCGGCCCTCTCCCCCTCGCATTCCACCCCTCGTTCACACTGTATCTCCGGCAGGCTTCTCCCTAACGAAAATTCCGTCGGTAGTGCAGTGTTGACAGTTGAAAAAATCTCTGACACTAAATTTCTCGACTGTCGAGAAAATAATTCGTACTTCTCGCCAGCGAACCGCGGCGGCCGGAGGAACCACTGGCTGGGGCTGGCCGCAACTCATTCGGGAGGATATTTATGAAGTCTATTTTGAAGCTGATGGCCGGGGCGGCCATCCTCGTGTCGGTGCACACTGCAGCCATGGCTGCCGATCTCGTCGTTGGCGTTTCCTGGTCGAACTTCCAGGAAGAGCGTTGGAAGACGGACGAAGCGGCCATCAAGAAGGCACTGGAAGCCAAGGGCGCCAAGTACATTTCCGCTGACGCCCAGTCGTCTGCCGCAAAGCAGCTGACTGACGTTGAATCGCTGATTTCGCAGGGCGCGAATGCACTCATCATCCTCGCCCAGGACTCCGATGCGATCGGCCCGGCCATCGAAAAGGCTGCCGCTGAAGGCATCCCGGTCGTCGGCTACGACCGCCTGATCGAAAATCCGGCCGCTTTCTACATCACCTTCGACAACAAGGAAGTCGGTCGTCTCCAGGCTGAAGGCGTGTTCAAGGTCAAGCCGGAAGGCAACTACGTCTTCATCAAGGGCTCCTCGTCCGACCCGAACGCGGACTTCCTGTTCTCGGGCCAGATGGAAGTACTGAAGGCTGCGGTTGATGCCGGCAAGATCAAGAGCGTCGGCGAAGCCTATACCGACGGCTGGCTGCCGGAGAATGCACAGCGCAACATGGAGCAGTTCCTGACCGCGAACAACAACAAGGTTGACGCCGTTGTTGCTTCGAACGACGGCACTGCCGGTGGCGCCATCGCGGCCCTCGACGCCCAGGGCCTCGCTGGCTCCGTTCCGGTTTCCGGTCAGGACGCAGACAAGGCAGCTCTGAACCGCGTAGCCCTCGGCACGCAGACGGTTTCCGTCTGGAAGGACTCGCGCGAACTCGGCAAGCGCGCCGCCGAAGTTGCTCTCGACCTAGCCGCTGGCAAGAAAATGACCGAAATCGAAGGCGTCCAGACCTTCGACGGTGGCGCCAAGAAGGTCGCCATGCAATCGGTCTTCCTGAAGCCGCTTCCGATCACCAAGGACAACCTGAACGTCGTCATCGACGCCGGCTGGATCTCCAAGGCTGAAGCTTGCCAGGGCGTCAAGGCCGGCAGCGTCAAGGCTTGCGACTAATCGACGTCCGCAAGGCATAGATTGCCGGCGCCGCAACGGCTGAAACCGTTGCGGCGCCGGATGCGGATTTAAGCCGTCGCTCGATGGTCTATCCGCCTCACCCAACCATCGCGGCCTTGATTCCCTGCCGGTTTCATGTCGCGGGACAGAGCGACCGAAATTCGGAAGCACGGCGATGGTCAGTACAAGAACGGGGCGACGCAGCGGCATCGATGTGATGCGAAGCGGATCAAACGTCCAAACAGTGGGGGAACGGCAAACCTATGGCCGAAATGGTAAAATCCACAACTTCAGGCGGACCGAGCATGGCTGAGAGCAACCTCGTCAGCCGCTTCTTCCGCGCGACCGAAATCGACACGCGCCTTCTCGGTATGATCGGCGCGCTGCTCATCATCTGGATCGGTTTTCACATCATCACCGGCGGCCTGTTTCTGACGCCGAGAAATCTTTGGAACCTTTCGGTCCAGACGACCGATATTGCGATCATGACGACCGGCATGGTTCTCATTATCGTGACCCGCAATATCGACCTCTCCGTCGGCTCCGTGCTTGGCCTCTGCGCCATGATCATGGGCGTGACGCAGGCGAAAATCCTGCCCGAATTTATCGGCTTCGACAGCCCGTTCACCTGGATCATCACGCTGATCGTCGGCCTCATCGCCGGCGCCCTGATCGGCACCTTCCAGGGCCTCATCATTGCCTTCCTGAACGTTCCCTCCTTCATTGTGACGCTCGGTGGTCTGCTCGTCTGGCGTGGCGCCACCTGGCTCGTCACCAGCGGCCAGACCGTTGCCCCGATGGACCAGACCTTCCGCATCATGGGCGGCGGTGCCGAAGGCTCGATCGGAGCCACTTGGAGCTGGATCGTCGGTGTGCTCGCCTGCCTTTTCGTCATCGGCAGCATCCTGAACTCGCGCCGCCAGCGCAAACGCTTCGGCTTCCCGCGGCGTCCCGTCTGGGCCGAGTACTTCCTGTCGGCACTGTCCTGCGTCTTGATCCTCGGCGCTGTTTGGATCGCCAACAGCTACTACTGGCCGATCAACATCGCCAAGAAATACGCAGAGACAAACAATATTCCTTGGCCCGAAACCGGCCTGGATATCCCCTATGGCATCGCCGTGCCGGTCCTGATCGCCATTGTGGTCGGCATCATCATGACTTTCATCGCCACTCGCCTGCGCTTCGGCCGCTACGTCTTCGCGATCGGCGGAAACCCTGAGGCGGCAGAACTTGCCGGTATCAAGACCCGCTGGGTCACCGTCCGCATCTTTGCGCTGATGGGCATGCTCGCCGCTGTCGCTGCCGCCATCTCGACGGCACGCCTCAACGCAGCCACCAACGCTCAAGGCACCCTCGACGAGCTTTACACCATCGCGGCAGCCGTCATCGGCGGCACGTCGCTCGCCGGCGGTACCGGCACGATCGCCGGCGCCATGCTCGGCGCGCTTGTCATGCAATCGCTCCAGTCGGGCATGGTGCTTGCCCATGTCGACACGCCGCTGCAGAGCGTTGTCGTTGGTGCGGTGCTCGTCGTCGCCGTCTGGCTCGACACTGTCTATCGTTCGCGTGCCAAGTAAGAGGAGTCCCAGATATGACTGATCAACCCACTCCCCAGAACGCTCCTCTCGTCGAACTGAAGAACATCTCGATCTCCTTCGGCGGTATCCACGCCGTGGACAATGCTTCGGTCGATCTCTACCCCGGCGAAGTCGTCGCTCTTCTCGGCCACAACGGCGCCGGCAAGTCGACGCTCATCAAGATCCTCTCCGGCGCCTACAAGCGCGACAGCGGCGAGATCCTGATCAACGGCGAGCCGGCCGACATCCGCAATCCGCGCGATGCGAAGAAGTACGGCATCGAGACGATCTACCAGACGCTCGCCGTCGCCGATAACGTCGACGCCGCCGCCAACCTCTATCTCGGCCGCGAGCTGCGCACCCCCTGGGGTACGCTGGACGACGTCGCCATGGAGGCCTCGGCGCGTGAAGTGATGGGGCGCCTCAACCCCAACTTCCGCCGTTTCAAGGAGCCGGTAAAAGCGCTATCCGGCGGCCAGCGGCAGTCGGTGGCAATCGCCCGCGCGATCCTCTTCAACGCCCGCATCCTCATCATGGACGAGCCGACGGCCGCCCTTGGCCCGCAAGAAACGGCGCAGGTCGGCGAGCTGATCAAGCAGCTGAAGAAGGAAGGCATCGGCATCTTCCTCATCAGCCACGACATCCATGACGTCTTCGACCTCGCCGATCGCGTTTCGGTGATGAAAAACGGCCAGGTTGTCGGCCACGCCCGCACCGAGGACGTTACCAAGGACGAAGTGCTCGGTATGATCATCCTCGGCAAGGTGCCGCCCAAAGCCATCCCCGGCCCCGGCGCCATGCAAGTCTAAGCCGCAGATGTGAGACATAAAAGTCCGCCTCTCGCAAGAACGGCGGACTTTTCATTTTGTAGATTGAAGCCAGCGAGAAGCTAGGCTAAGAACCACGCATCGGACAAGGCGATTCAACCCGCCTAGGCATGCACCCGTAGCTCAGCTGGATAGAGTGTTGGATTCCGATTCCAAAGGTCACAGGTTCGAATCCTGTCGGGTGCGCCATAATTTGATGAATACCCCATACCCGTGAACTGGCACCCCATGTCCGTGAACCAGAGGCATTGCCTGATGGATTGTGGCGCAGGGAAAGTCCCTGGTCCGAATCACTTCTCGGATCATGCGCGGCGAGGTGGAATAGAGAGTTTCGGTCGAGCTCGATCTATCGTCGCTTTTTGAATTGATGCATCTGGCCCCGATCCTGCTCTCGGTGGCTGCCCCTGGACTGCGGTCGATCCTCGCCTATACGTCCCCGAATTAGACGGCGAGCCTCGTTTAGCGAGGCGAACGACGGAGTCGACGGGATCTCCAATCTCGCGGCATCGGTCTTCAGGATGTATCGTAAAAAGAGATCCCTGATCTCGACGAATTTTTGAGCATTCGCCTGAACAGTCAGCCTCTTGGGTAATCCTCCCGCAAAGTAACCGGGTTTAAAAGTAGAATTTTCTCGCAATGATTTTGGAGAAGATTCCATGAAGACATCACGATTTAGCGACGCGCAGATCATGGCGATCCTGAAGCAGGCGGAGGACGGCATTCCGACGTTTCACGGAGCGGCGTAAGTGGTCATCGTCGCCTCGCATACTTCGAATCCATGTCTGGAGAGAAGATCGAAATCCTTTTCGGAAATCCGTGTCAGGTTGGTCGGGTAGTTGAGAGACATAGCCCCCTGCTCGTCAGTGAGCCGCGCTTTGAACATCTCGGACGCCATCCCAAACTGACGCATGGAGGTTCCCATCCGCACAAGGATACCCCGAATTTCCCCGCGCGCGATCGATCCCATGAGCATGCGCGACCGGAGCGCTCGAATCTGATCGCTAGCAATGTCGAACAGCCGGGGTGAATTCAACTTTCCCTGAAGCATGCCAGAGAACGAGAACGGTTTCGGTCTACCGAGCGGACCGGACGCATCACTGCAGATCAGGAAGTCGCAGTTCTGCAGGCCTTCCTTGGGCTTGTAAATGGCCTCAAGTCCCATGTTTTCATAGGCACCTCCATCCCAGAGTCGGACGCGCCGCATGAGCGGCGAAACCTTCTGGAGCGGTTCCTTGGTAGCCGGATCTGTCCTCCACCATCCATGCTCGGGCAGATCCAATCGAAGGACGCCGATCGCATATGGTACGGCAGCGGAAGCTGCGATTGCGTTGGCGATTGGAACGTCTGGGCTGAAGTGGCGCCCGAACTGCCAGTCACCCATCATCTTCTTGGAGAACCGCCAGTTCTTCCCCGTCTCGTAACAGGTCGTGTTGATGTGCCATTCTGGTGAGTCCGGAAGATCCTTCATCGATCCCTGGATGCCCCACCCGGAGGCGAGAAGCTTTGGCAAAATCTCAGCTCGTCGGAAAAGAATCCGAAGGTTCTCGCGGACGATTCCTTTCCAGCCCAAAGCACTCAGGCTAAAGAGGTCTCCGGATGTCAGCCTTGCACGTAGCACCGGATAGATCTCGTTCAGATACTGTTCCGAGCTCGGCCAGCGCATGCCTGCATGGGAGAATATCGCACCGACAATCAGGCTGCCGCCGGACACCGTCGAAATCTGCGCGATATCCTCAAGGCGACCCTGCTGCGCGAGATAGCGCAAGACTCCGAGATGGAAGACGGCAGCGCGAACGCCACCGCCCGATAGTGCCAGCCCCAGACGCTGGCGACTCGGAACATTATCCATGCGCTGCGCTCCCCGTCCCACCGATCAATACTGACGTGTCATTCTCGGCGACAATCACCGAAATGGCCGGTAGGCCGTCGATCTCCATCGCTTCGTTCAGTTGCTTGATCTGCTCCATGTCGGTTCCGCTCGGGGCGGAAGACCTGCCCCGGGGATGGGAATGCCATTCGCCGATATACCGCACTTGGTTGCCCGTCCGGGCCGCGGCGGCTTCGATATCCATCCGCAGCCTGGACACGCCACGGGTGAACGATCCTGCGGTGGCGATGCTGTCGGTCGGCGGAGGCAGGGTTCCGACGACATCTATGCGCCGCCGCTCGAAGTCGATCATTCCCATCAAGGATCCACCTGTTTCCCTCGGAAGGGCCGCACTGCGGCGTTGAAGAAGTTCAACCTTCAATGAGGACGGCATTGAGACCGTCCAGCCCGCGCCCGCGATCTGGCTCGTGGCACCTGCAGTGGTGATCGCGTCGACGCCGTTCTCGGTCATCGTCCAGATCTTGAGCGTGGCGGTGGCGGCCTTGGTTCCGGAAGTGATCTCTGCGGATATCAGGCCGGACAGGATCTGGATCGAAGACATCGGAATACGGTTCGTCAGCGCCCTGCAGGCACCTGTATACTGCATCCTATTGACGGCCCCCAGATGACCCGCGAGGGCGGGATTGACGAGTACTTCGCGCAGGTAGGCTGCCTCGAGATCGCGAAGCGTGATCGACCGAACCTCGTCCTCGATCATGACGACTCCGGATCTTCCATCCGGAGTAAAGAACGCGCAGATGCGCCGGGCCGCGCTCGGGAGATCGGAGGCCCAGCGCGACACCGGAACGGACGCCGACGCGTCGAAGATCAGCTCGGCATCCGCAATCTGCTCGTCGAGCGCTGTCAGATCGCTCGGAGCAAGGACATTATCCACGACCGGGCGGACTTCGGCATCTTTCCTGACATGCTGCAGTCGGCCCGCAAGCGCGACCGCCTTCTTCTGGCCCACGAACTGGTTGCTCAACGAATGGCGTACGACGTTGTGGGGGAACAGGGTGTCGTCATCGACGACAGTCCACTTGAAGAGGCCCTGCCGGACGAGGGTCTCCGAGATCATCGTGCCGGCGGAACCAGCCCCGATCATAAGGATTCGGCGAACATCGGCGTGCTCGCCTCCTGACAGTCTGGCGGCCCCTTCAGCGTCGAGTTCGTTGTGAACGAAGGACATGAAAACCGGAATATCCCGTGCCGCTTCGATGGAGACCTTGGCGCCTACCGTAGGAAGAAAATTGATCTCCTTCGCCTCGTCGGTGGCGTTTCGATAGAGGAAGCCCATTTTCTCTCCGATCTCACCGGGGCTATGGGGTGAGACGAACGCCACGGTCTCGGACACGCCAACATTCCCCGTTGCGGGATCGATCTGGGGCATTGTCACAAGGAAGCAGGTAATGCGCTTGCCTTCACCGTTTTCCTTCCGGCCTTGAACCCAGTCCTTGATCGATGTGTGCAGCAAGTCGAGGAAATCGACGCCTGCATTTGAGAGGAAGTCGTTCAACTGGCCGAGATCGCGGGGAGCGCGCTTCATCCGCGTCATCTTCTGAGGCTCGATGGCGCAGTGAAGAGCCATCAGCCGGATATCATCTCCGCGAACGCTGTTGGGTCGCGATCCCGAGATGAATATGCAACGGGCTTCAGGATCGGCAGTCCAGATGAAGAGACTGTTTTTGTGTTCCACTGCTTCCCAGAAATCGCACTTCAGCACGATCTCATTGATGCTTTCGGGGACAAAAAGCGGATCGAGAGGCTGGCCGGCTCCGTGAAGCTCACCTTGGCAAGCCTTTTCGAACCATGCGCTCAACCGCCCCATAAGCTCTGCTGCCGTATAGAAGCTTCTGGTGTCCTGCCATGGGCGGTCGTCGATACAGATGCAGGAAGGAAAACCCTCGGGCATCAGGTTCTGATGAGGCGTGTCGGGAAAGTCCGGACGCGCGACTAACACCGAGAACGCCTTCGGCCCGGACGTAGGAAAGCACACCGTTAACGCCTCTACGGGACGTATATCGTACACAGGTCGCTGAGGTCGTTCGACGGTGAGGTCGAAAGATACGAGGTCCATTTCCATGAAACGGCGACATTCGCCGAACACGGCATAGCTCGCGGCCGGCCCCACGATGAAGTCGTGGAGCGCCTTCGCAAGCGGACTACCGAGATCGCCGACTTCGATGACTTCCGAGCCATCTGGCTGCCAATACATGCTGTCAGCCCGTCCTGCCGGCCCTGGTAGGCGTCGACGCGGCGACGCTGGTTGCCGTCGCTGCGGCCGCCAGCATCACTGAGACGCCCTGTGCGGTGATCTTCAGGTGAATCGGCTTCGGGCGAGCCTCGCTTGGCGTCTCCATGGTGACGAGGAACCGACCGTCCGAATCCTTGATGATCTTCTTGTAGTAAGCGGCGGCCTGCCGATGCGGCGGCTGCACGTCCTCATCCTCCGTCGTGCCCTTCTTGGGAATGGGCCAGCTAGGAGAAATAATCGTCTCATGCTGTCGGGCCAGCGTCTCGAAAAGCCACTTCACGTCTTCGACCGGCTCCGTCATCTCCTCGCCCTTGTCCGGCGAGAGTGACAGGTAGGAGCAGTGATGAAAGAGCTTCAAGACATCCCAGTGGAGACGGTCCTCGTTACCATGGGCCCTGCTCGTACGCACAATCTGGGAAAGGCTCTCGTGGTCAATGTCGGCACCGAGGAGCGCGTAGGACTCGCTGAAGCCTTCCTTCAGCGTCATCTGCACTACGATCGATCCCTGGTTCCGATCGATGAGGCCAGCATCCGTCCGCCAGGCGAATGGGCTGTGGACGAAGAATTCGGCCGCTTCCGGCCCGGTCTTGCTGAACCCTGGAACCAGCTTGCCTGCATCGACGATGCAGTGCTCACGTTCGGCGATTGAAAGGTGGTTTTCTTCAAGGAAAGAAGCAAGTGCCTCGGGACGGGAGAATACTTTGATGCCGTAGCCCAACTTGAGGCGATGGCGAGCTTCCTGACGGATCACACGGGCATCGTCTTCCAAGGCCATCTCGGTGATGACGCCCGCGGGAACCCAAAGCTCATCGATCTTCATCCGATCGCTGCCCTGATAGACGGCTGCATGGTCGAACCAGAAAAACTCGCTGGCGCGGCTGATATGATCCTTGTCGAGATGGGTGAAAGCGACGACCCGGAAAGATTCCTGACCGGCCTCGTCCATGGCCTCGCGGATGGCGGTGGGGAGGTCGATCCGCTTGTCGTAAGGATCCTTCTCGTTCCGCATATGGGCGTAGTCCATCAGGACTACCTGATTGTTCGCAAGCTGGATAAAGGTCGTGTCTGCATTTCCCGTCGGGAAGAATTTCATATGCGCTGTCATTCGCCGTGATCCTCGTCGCCGCATTGATTACAATTTTAAGTATCCGAAGCAGAGATGGGCACGCCAACGATCCGGCGCAAGGGTCCGTTGTTCACTTTTGTTCTGGTTTCCACCGATGATTTCGGTGGCCGGAGATATTTCCGCCGGAAGGCGGCCCGAAAAGAAGAACTCGTTGAAGCCCTAGGGTTTTAGGGCGGCTTAAATTCATGCGTGGCCGTTTCGGACTCTCGTAGCGTCGGGTAAGCTACAGGTCGGCATTGGCGGCAAGGAAAGAGAGCAAGACATTCGCCCAGACACCACCCGTCGGATTCCGTATTCGGATAGCGAGAAAATTGCGCCATTGTGCAGCGGTCGCGCCAAGAAATAGCTCTACAGTCAGACAACGAGGAATGCGCTCACGCATTGCTTCGCTGAAGTCCTACAGGCTGGATCTCGCGAAAGGATGGCAGGATCTCTGATAGGTAGAGAATCCTGCCATCCTGGGAATTATTGCTTCCATTCCTGGAGCGATTTCATCGCCGTGTCGATCTTGCTAAGAAGTTGCCTGAGAGGCATCCACGCCGTTGCGGCCGAGGAACGTCCTGCCATTGATCTCCCGGACCGTGCCGGTGACCTTGATGATGTTTGCATTATTCTGAAACGACATCGCTGTATCCCTGCTCGTTTTTCGGGAGACAATGTCGGCTTCGACTTAAAGGATTTCTCTGTTTCGTAGGAGGAAACTACCCGATTTCGGCATGGCCACGCGGTGGACGTGTGTGGGGCTTCACGTCGACGGCGCAGAACCGCTGATCCGGAAGACTTTCGGGGCCACCCTGCCCCGCGCGAATGGAAAGTGTTCACCGCCAATCAGCGGCAGATAGAGGGGGAGTGGAAGGCCTTCACCTAGTCGAAACAGAATGCGAGAGGTGACGTGACCGCTGAATTCAGGATCCGTGCGATGGAGGATATCACCGTTGCTGCGGAGGCTTTGCGGTGCCTGTATCTTCATTTCAGGAATCCGCGGAAATTGCCGAAGGCATGACCATTGCAATCTCCTCTGGGTCGCTGCAAACATGCGCCCGGAGGACTTCTCATGAGATCACTGCTCGCCTGCCTGTTCGGCCTAGCTGCGTCCACCGTGCTCGCCGCCGAATACCCCACCACTGGCATGCTCTATAACCAGCAGGAAGATTCCTCGCTGACCTACACTTGCACGCTTCAGCAGGGTCAGCAGCGGCTCCGGTGCGAATTCATCCAGACAGCCGTTCGCAAGAAGTCGAAGCCAGCCGATCTGGAAGAGAAGCTCGCTGAAGCCCGCAAGAACTACCCCGGGGCTGTGAAGGAGTTCTCCGACCCCAGGGAATGCAACATGGTGGGGGCGTGGCTTGGCATGGCCACCGGTCAGATTTCCATTGATGCCGCCCTCGCCCGCAATCCCGGAATCGCCACGGATGCTGCGAAGTTCAAAGAAGGCATGATCCGTCTGCAGGAGGACGCCAAGGCGAACCCCAGCGTGCTCGACACCTTCCGCGCTCTCGCAGGCATGTGCGATCATCCGACTGAGGAGAATTTCCTGAAGATCACAAAGGCCGACCACGACAAGAATCTTCGAACTTGCCAGGTCAGTTCGAATCCGTTCGCGCAGGAATTCGTCTGGGTCTCCGACTTCGGCAATGGCGGTGCGTGGGTGGTGTCATCGCACCCCGAAGGTGCATGTGGCGTAGTCCAGCTTTCGCGCTTCGAGAAGGACCAGTCCGACACCTCCGGCCTGTTCTGGCGGTACATTGCCCGGAAAGCCGCCACCAATCCGTCGGGCAAAGTGTTGCCTGGGTTGAGTTGCTCGGCAGTCGATCAGCGCGAATATGTCTACGACTGGAAGAAGACGAGATCGGACTATCTGCAGTGCGAGTACGTCGAGTTCAGCCCGATCTGAACCGAAGCGGTCAGTGCACAGAGTTCGAAGACTTAGCGGCAAATCGTCGAACCTCATCGCCGAAGAGCGACAGCGGACATTATCCCAACGTACCTGCGAACCGTTCTGGCCACCTTTCACGTTGAAAAGCCTCGCTTATGAAATCAACAAATACGCGAGTTTTTGCGGGTAGCAAGGTCCGGTTAGCATAGTAGATCGAAATCGGACCAGCGTCTGCGTACCATGCAGGAATCAGCCGTATAAGCTCGCCGTTCTCGAGATAAGGCAGTGCGTCAGGCTTTGCGATCAGGGCGACACCAAGTCCCAGAACCGCGGCGGATCGCATTGCGGCCGGGTCGTTGACGACGATCCTTTCCTTCAGCGCCGCCGACTGCTCTTCACCTGCGACGTTTCGCATCTGCCATTGTCGAATTCGACCTGTCCGCAATGAACGCATGACGATCCCATCCAGCTCGGTCAGGCCCTCTGGGTCGTGAGGCGGAACGCGGGTCCGCATGTACGATGGCGAGGTAACCGCGATGATGTGGGCCGAGGCAAGGGTTTTTGCGATGATGCCCGGCGTCAGCTCGAATCCGCCACCGATCGCCGCGTCGTATCCCTCGGCGATCAGGTCAACCTGGCGATTCTCGAACATCCATTCCGGCCTGATCAGCGGGTATCGGCTCATGAACTCGGGCAGTTTGGGGAGAATGTACTCAATTCCAAATGTAGGGCTCATGCTGAGTCTCAGCACGCCTGCAGGTTCGGTCTGTTCATTGGAAGCCTCGGCAATCGCACCTTGAAGGCTCTCCAGGTGATCACGGACCGAATGGAGGAAGCGCTCGCCCGCCTCCGTCAGTGCCAGACTCCGTGTGCTGCGCTGGAAGAGCCGAAGCTTCAGGTTGGATTCCAGAGCGGCGACGTTCCTGCTGACCGCCGCTGGCGTCAGTCCCAGCCTGCGGGCTGCGGAAGAGAAGCTGCCGAGCTCCGCGCTGCGAACGAAGGACTCCAGATTTGCCAGTGTTTCCATGAGGCATCTTTCAAGGCTTGCTTGAAATTAATAACAGTCAATTGTCTCTAATCATAGAGGAATAAGAAGGCGATATTCACTCCATCGAAACCAAGCAATGGAGTGATCGCAATGACCAACATCTCTCTGAAACTGTCCGGCAAGACCGCTCTCGTCACGGGCGGCTCCCGTTCTATCGGCGCAGCCATCGCAAAGCGCCTCGCGGCCGATGGAGCCGCCGTCGCCATCACCTACAGCGCCTCGCCTGAAAAGGCAGCCGCAGTCGTGAAGGAAATCGAAAACGCAGGCGGACGCGCCATCGCCATCCATGCCGACTCCGGGAACCCTGAATCCGTACGGGCCGCGGTATCCAGGACGGAGGAAGCGTTCGGCTCCCTCGACATCCTCGTCAACAATGCCGGCATCGCACTTGGTGGTCCGATCGAGGACATCAAGTTCGAAGACTACGAGCGCATGATCGCAGTGAACGTGACCGGTGTGTTCGTCGGCACGCAGGAGGCTGCACGCCGTATGAAGTCGGGCGGCCGGATCATTCACATCGGCTCTTCCATGGTCCGCTATGCAGCCTTTCCGACTGCCTCTCTCTACACGCTGACGAAGGGAGCCGTCGCCGGCTTCAACCGCAGCCTCGTACGAGACCTCGGCCCCAAGGGCATCACCGTGAACACCGTCCACCCTGGCCCGACCGACACCGACATGAATCCCGATGGAGGTCCCGTCTCGAAGATCGTCGGCCCCGGCATGGCAATCGGCCGCTACGGCAAGGACTACGAGGTCGCCAGTGTCGTGGCCTATCTCGCCAGCCCGGAGGCTGCCTTCGTAACCGGCGCTGACATCGTGGCCGATGGCGGCTTCACCGCCTGATCAGCAATCCAACCTGGAGACCACCAAATGTCTATCGGCATCATTGGAGCCGGGGAGATCGGCTCCGCATTCGCCCGCGCGCTTGCTCGAAACGGCATCGCCGCAACGATCGCGAACAGCCGCGGTCCGGACTCGCTTCGGGACTTTGCACGCGAACTGACACCACACATCACGGCAGGCACTATCGAGGACGCGGCCCAGGCCGATCTCGTGCTAGTCGCCGTGCCGTGGTCGAAGTTGCCAAAGGCCTTGGCGGGTCTTCCTGATTGGGCCGGGCGCATCGTCATCGACGCCAACAACCCGATCGAGCGCCCGCTCTTTCAGCCGGCGGAACTCAATGGCCGACTGTCGACGGAAGTGTTCGTTGACCTGGTGCCAGGCGCTCGCGTCGTAAAGGGGTTCAACCATCTTCCTCCGCATCTGCTCTCTGGCGATCCGCGTGCTGAGGGCGGAAGCCGCGTCCTCTTCTACTCGGGAGACGACGCGAGGTCGAAGGCCGAAGTTGGCACACTGATCGCCAAGCTGGGTTTCGCGGGGATCGATCTCGGTCCGATCTCGATCGGTGGAAAGCTCGTGCAGTTCCCGGGCGGTCCGCTCCCCGCACTCAACCTCGTGAAATTTGGATGACGAACTTCGGCCGGACGCTCATGCCTCCGGCCGAAGGCTCTCACTAATGAGGAATCTTCAAATGGATATGCCCGTTTCATCGAGCTATGCGCAGACTCGCGCGCATGCGCCACTTGCGTCCTGGGCCGCCGTCGCCAGCGTCGGGGTTGGCGCATTCGCTCTCGTCACCACGGAATTCCTCCCCGTGGGGCTGCTGCCGCAGATCGCCGCAGAGATTGGAATCAGCGAAGGGCAGGCTGGCCTGATGGTCACGACGCCGGGCGTCCTCGCCGCCATCGCCGCCCCTCTCACCATAGGCCTTGCGGGTCGGTTCGACCGCAAGCACGTGCTGGTCCTTCTTTTGGGTCTGCTCGTGCTGTCAAATGCGATTGTTGCGACGGCGGCCAGTTTCCAGGCGTTGATGTTCGGTCGCGTTCTGCTGGGGATCGGGGTCGGTGGCTTCTGGACGATCGGGGGATCGCTTGGTCCGCGCCTTCGACCCGGAGCGGAGGGCGGACGCGCGACATCTCTGATCTATTCCGGTGTTTCGCTGGGAACGGTCGCCGGGGTGCCGGCGGGCGCGCTCGTCGGGAATCTGCTCGGATGGCGTCTTTCATTCGGATTGGCATCTGGAGTCGCCATTTTCGTCGTTGCTGCGCTCCTGTTGCTCTTGCCCTCGATCAAGCCACAGCAGTCATCCGGGTTGGCTCAAATCCCCGCGGTCCTTCGAAACCGAAAGACGCAAGTAGGCCTGCTTGCCGCTGTCCTGATATTCATCGGGCAATTCGCCGCCTACACCTACATCACACCTTTTCTCAACCAGGTCGCGCACATCGACGCCGCCGGGCTCAGCGCGCTCCTTCTTGGATACGGGGTTGCTGGGTTTATCGGGAATCTCTTCGGCGGCTGGGCAGTCGGCAAGCAATTAAATCTCGCTTTGTCCGGAACCGCTGCGTTGATCAGCTTGTCCGCATTCGGCCTTGCAGGAACCGGGAACAGCGCCGTGGCCGCAACGATCTGGACGCTCGCTTGGGGCTTCGGCTTTGGAATGCTTCCGATCGCCATGCAGACCTTTATGTTCACCTCGGCCCCTGACAAGCTTGAAAGCGTGGCGGCGCTGTTTGTTTCGACTGCGCAACTAGCCATCGGAGCGGGCGCCTTGGTTGGCGGTCTCGCCGTCGATCATTTTGGCGTCGCTAGCGCTCTATTGATTGGTGGTGGTGCGGCCTTAGCGACCACTCTAATAGTCGTCGCGTCCACCGGAAGACGTTAGAGCGTCTTATGTCCCCCTCATAACACCGGCAGCAGTGGGCGATATCTGAAAGATTCGCTGCTTCGCTGAGGGGGACTGAGCGCAACAGCCGTGGCACAAGGGTCACATGGCCACTCGTTGAGACGGCTTTCCTTGCTCGCCCAGCACGTCCAAGACCTCTTTGCCCGGCAACTCCAGACGCGAGACCAGTTGATCGGTGAGGATCAAGCAAGCCTTCCAGTGCCGCTGGAGGATCCCTTTCGAGCGATCAAGCTGCTCCTGCAATGTGCGGTCGACCCGTTCGATCAGCATCGGATCGAGATGGCCGACCTCCTCGATACGGCGCCGACTGAGATCGCCATAGGAGGCAAGCTTCTCGCCCATGCCATATGATCGCTCCAAGGCGATCGCCGTCTTCGTGGCCTCGAAGAGATCGGATCCATCGTTGCCTGCGACACCGTCATCGTGGCCACCCAGGAACACCTCCTCCGCAGCCATGCCGGCCATCGTCATGGCAATCAGATCAAGATAGTGCTCCTTCGTCCTGCGAATCCATGTGCCACGCTTGAAGCGCGCCTGCCCCAGGGACTGCACGCTGTCATCGACCCTGATCCGGCCGGTGATGGCAACTTTCACGAGATCCATGCCGAGGACGGCGCCGACGACTGCATGTCCGATTTCGTGGACCGCATTCGCCTTCAAGATGTTCGGAGGAATGTCCGTCATGAAAGGCAGATGAAGGATCACATCCCCCTTGGTGATCGGCCCGCGCCGCCGCCTTGCCGACCTGCGCGCGTTGCGGACGATCTTCTCGATCTCAGCTCCGGAAACTCCGGCGGTGGCCGCCGCGAAATCGCGGTGATCGTCGGCGGCCAGGCTGTCCTGGAGGTGCATCCTGAAGATGGCCTCGCGGGCATGCTCGTCCGGTAGCGAGATTACGACATGTCGATCGAGCCGTCCCGCTCGCAGAATGGCGGCGTCGACCATCCCTGGATGATTGCAGGCAGCGACGACGATCACACCCTCCCTGCCCTCAATACCATCGAGTTCTTCCAGGAGACCGTTGATCGCCTTGATGTCGTATGATGCGTTGCTGCCAGCGGCGCCATCGCGTGAGCCGAAAGCATCGAGCTCGTCGATGAACAGGATTGCCGGGGCCGCCTCCTTGGCCTCCTTGAAGCTCCTCTGCATGGCCTTCAGGAAGTCGTTGAGATACCCCTTCGCCTGCCACTTGGCGTACGAGGTGGCGATCAGCTTGACGTGGCAGGTCGCGGCGAGCGCGCGGGCGAACATCGTCTTGCCTGTTCCCGGCGGACCCGACAGCAGCACACCCTTGTCGACGTCCTCCCACGAAATCGTCCCGGCGCGCCAGTCAGCTACGTCGCGCGCAAGATCGAGGCCCCACTCCTTGGCTTCGCCATAGCCCGCCATGTCTTCGAGACGGACCTCGGAGAGCGCTTCGGGATCCTTTGCCTGCTTTGGTGCCGGCGGCTCCTCCTGAGCCATCTTTTCAAGGACGGCGAACACGCGTGAGATTGGCCGACCGCGTGTCATAGCGAGCTTCAGGCGTTTCCAGTTGGACTTCCCGAGGGAATCCGCCTGCTGCTCGGTGATCCCGATACCGTATGCCCACCGAACCACGCCACGCACCAGGCGACCATCGGGAGGCGGAACGTAGACGATTGCATCGAGAGCATGCCGGAGATCCGATGGGACGGCTTCTGCCGACTTGAAGAGGATGATCGTCTTCGTGTTCTGCAGCATGTCCAGCACGGAGTCGGTTGAGGATTCCGCCTTTTCGTCATCGAACGCCTTGACCTGATCCCGGAAGCGGAAATCAAGTTCCCGGTCGATAACCACGAGCGCTGCCCGCATGTAGGTGACCCTGCGGTCCCAGTCGGGAATGATTAGTCCGATGGCGTAGCGGGTGGCACGCTTGAACGGTCGGATGGCGCCACTGAGGGACGCGTATGCGAGGAATTCGGGCAGCGAGAAATCGTGCCCATCGCGAGAGATGTTCTTCATTGATGTGTTCCCGGATTAGAGATGGCTGCTGGCGCTTGATTGCGTCACGTCATCCCCGTATCCGGCGCACCTGCGTTTCCGGGCTGATCAGGGCATCATCCAGATCGATCTCCACGAATCCTTGGAGGATGAGCGAGGCCAGTGTCGGCATTGGTCGTCCTTCCCGGATCGCCGAGAGGCATTCCGCGATGGTGAGCGATCCCATTTCCTCGAGACCGGCCAGAAGGCGAATCCTGTCGCCGAGCGGCGCTCGATAGAAGCCGTAACGGAGAAGATCCTTCGCGTTCCGGAGGCGGAAGCTATCGGCGAAGTCGATCATCGCCACGGGGCGGTATCGGTGCCCCATGGATTCGATCGCGCCGGATAGCCAAATCGGCGGCGACGGCTCCTCCTGCGCGACGTCGATCAGGAAGGATCCGCCTTCCGTAGTCAGCACGAGGAAATCGACCTGATATTCGTCGTCACCGTAACGTAGGAGCGGCGGCGCCGCACTCCATCGCGCGACATCGGGATCGAGATCAAGCAGGCACGCGAAATCCCTCGCCTGCTGGGATCGGAACAGAGCGGGTCCATCGCACTTGATGGTCGCCAACGGCGTATAGGTGGGCGAAAGCGTGACCTTGTGCGGGACAGCATCGTCCCTCCGGTCATTCGAGACACTCTTCATGGCATCCCTCGAAAACGAAACGCAGAACTGGGCGGCACCGGGCATGCCCGGAGTGCGTCAGCGTATTCGGAACGAGATGCGCGCGAAGGTGATCATGGGTGAGAACGAATAAAGAACACCAAAGAGGGCGTCAAGGACCAACTGAAGGTGGAGTTATTGAATCAGTTATATATAGTTAAGTGCTAGAGGTTAGATTGCTGACTGCAAGTCGTGGAAGCTGAGCTGAAAGGCATGGCCAAACGAAGAAAGGGTTCCCTTTCGGAAACCCTTTCAACTAATTCATACATCCCGGCTCTGAGCGCTCGTCGCGTAAATGAGCATCCCACAGTTGGATCCGAGTGCTTACGATTTTGAAAATATAGGTGGCTTCAGCGAAATGCAACCCCTTAATATCGCAGAGACGTTGGAGGCGATATCGCTCTCGCGGCTCTCCACGTACAGGAGTATGTTCGCTCCCGCGAATGATCTCGAGCTATACGGCATCTACTGCTGGAACGAAAGCGTTGCGAACGGCTTCAGTACGCTCCTAGCCACGGTCGAAATCACTCTCCGAAACGGCTTCCACCGAGAGCTGAGCAAGCGGTACGGACCTCCGGCTGGAGGACCGAACACTCACTGGTACGACTATCTCGACCTTTCCCCGAGATCCGTAGAGAAGATCGACGAGATCAGGGGGCATTACAGATGGCGGCGCTTTGCTCCCAACCCCGGGGACATCATTTCAGGGCTATCTTTCGGGTTTTGGAAGCATTTGCTCGATGTCACTCACGCACGCGACGGTTCGCCGGTTCCGCTCAACGAGGTTCTGACTGATCTCCTCCCCAATTACCGCAATGGTTCTGCAGCCCACTGGGCGAAGCAGGCCAATCAGGACAAGCTCTACAGCCGCCTCGAAACGGCCTGGGACATGCGAAACCGCATCGCTCACCATGAGCCTATATGGACGTTCGGTGTCCTACTGGAAGAGCGAAGATGGCGACATCGCTATCGGCCGGCGCAAGTGAGGAACCGTCCTGTCAATGTGGCTCAGTCACTGGACAGGATGAATCTCACCTACAATCGGTGCTTCGAGCTTTTGTATTGGCTTTCGTCTCACCGCGCTGCCGACTACAAGGCCTCCCCTAATCATCACAAGATGAAGTACCTCATGTCGGCCAAGGCTATTGCCGACTACAAGTCCTTCTCGATCACCAGGGACATGACCTTGTTGGGTATCCGCCGCATGATGAAGGCGAGAACACCCTTGGAGCAAATCATCTATCTCCGCCACCAGGGGCAGCCCGCAGCGGTCATCCTTCCGTGGATGGTTTTCTGAAGGTTCTAAAGGATGCCAGATGAGCGATGAAAGCGAGTACGAGTTCTTCCGTCTCCGGAAGGGCACAAAAACGTTCATCTCGAAAGTCTTCTCATTCGGTGGGAACAGCCCCGAACCCCAGAGATACGTCCGTATCGTCATGGAGGGAAACGATCAGGTTCTCCTAGGCGAAGTCGAGGGGGCGATCGCTCTCCGGGTGTCCGGCAACACCCGCAAGACTCAAGTGACAGCCCTGGTGACGCAGGATGAGAAAAGCGTCCGGCGTCTTTCGCTGCAGACGTTCAAGACCCGCAAGGGAGAGTGGGGCGAAAGTCTGGAGAAGGACGAATTTACCTTCCGCGGCGACGAGTTCCAGCGCCTTCTCGGTTTCCTGGCGCATATGAAGTTCATTGACCTCTCCAATCAGGACAACTTCCAGATCGAGGACATCTCCACGGGCACCGGTCCGAAAGCCATCATAGATGCTTCCGACCGTGCCTTGATCGAGCGCATACGGAAGATGACCGCAGCCGAGCGTTCAGGACTGATGTCCAACCTTGCATCCTCTCTGACAGCCGAAGACGTCAACATCCTCCTCGGGCGCAAGCAGGGACTGGAGGAGTTCGAGGTTCAGATCCGCTCGGATGCATGGACGGAGACCGAATGGCAGGACTTTTTCGAACGCGAGAGCTGGGTGTTCGGTTATGGTCTCGACTACCGCGTGATGCGTCAGTTCGGACGTGAGATGACTGTCGGCGCTGGTGGAATCGACAACCGCAACAAGCCCGTTGTCGATTTCCTCATGACGTTCACGGACTATACCGTTCTCGTCGAGATAAAGCGGCCGGACACCGCAATCTTCAGGGCCTCGCGTGGCGGACGAGCCGGAACATGGGAATTCAGCCCCGAGTTCATGAGCTCCATCTCGCAGGCGGTCGAACAGAAGGCGGAGTGGCTCGCGTTTGCCCAAAGCGGCGAGCATTTCGACAAAAGCGGCACCTCGTTGCTGGAGGCGCGAACCCGAAATGCTCGGACGATCCTTGTGATCGGATCCCGTGACGAGTTTGCAAGAGCGGGGAATGCGAGGGATACCAGGATCATGCGCGACACCTTCGAATTATTCCGACGGGAAACGCGGAGTATCGATATCGTTACGTTCGACGAACTGCTCGAACGCGCAAGATTCATCACCCGCAGTAAATGAAACCTTGGGGAAGCCGGCCGTGCGGCAAGTCGACGAGATATTAGCGGCTCAACTCCTGCAACCATGCAGAGACCTCGGTAGACAATAAGCCCAGTCGGAAGCTATCAGGTGACGATAGGATTCGGAGTTTTCAAATGGGTTGTCCCCGCGGCAAAGCCTCCCCAGACCAAAGTACAAGATATGAGCTTTTCGCCGCCTCTGGTGGCTTCTGTCAAAACCCTGGCTGCAACAAGTCTCTTTTTCTAACGACGGGTTCGAAAAGGATTCATATCGGAGAGATCGCACACGTTTTCGCGGCCAGCGCCGCCGGGCCGCGCCCTCCGGGTAAGTTGAGCCGAGACGAACGGGGGCAGTTTGACAATCTTATATTGCTTTGCCCGACCTGCCACACGATCATCGACAAGGCTCCGGAAGACCATCCGGAAGATGAGATCCTCGCGTGGAAGCGGGGTCATGGCAACCGCGTGAACGGACTGTTCGGCGCAAGGATTTGCGAAACCCGCCAAGAGGTTCGAAATCTGATTGTTCCATTGCTCACGGAGAACGCGGCAATCCATCGAGAGTATAATCCGGACCTCGACTACAGCCATGATCCGGAAAGCGGCGTCGCGCTCGTCTGGCAGCGAAACATGCGCGAACGGATTATTCCCAATAACCGAAAGATCCTCGCGTTGCTCGATGTGAACCGTGCACTAGCACAGGACGAGGAACTCGCGACAATCGAGCTTTTCCGGCAGCACATTCATGATCTTGAGGCGAAGCACTACACCTCCACGGTCGACGGCCCAGCACGGCGATTTCCCGATAATGTCCCCGAGTTGATGAGATAGAAATGGCAAGGCGTCCGATTGAGACTACCGAGTGGGTTGGCCAGCGTTTGCGCGAAACGAGAAACTATGGCGATTCTCCGCCGGCCAGTGCGTATGAAGTTTTGGGCCCAAACATTCTTCGAGTTGAACGAGAGGACCGATTTGCATTCACCGCGGGGATCATCAGCGAATATGACGTGAAGCCAATTCACGTTGAATCCTTGGTCGAGCGTGTCGAAATGGTTGTCAATGTGCCTGCAAGATCGAGATGGAGCGGCGAGGCCATTCAACTCGTCCAACAGCACGGACGTTCGTTCGGCGGGATCAAGGACATCATGGCAGCGTGCAATTGGGACGAGGTGAGTGAATACGTCCGAGACGAATTTCGATTTTTCGAAGAAAGAATTTCCACCCACCGAAACCTTGAGCGGCTCGATCGCCTGACTGATCGGCTGTACCTGCTGCATCGAAAGAACTACCCGCCCAAGCGTGTTGTTCTGTTAAACGAATACGAGCTCAGCGGCCCTAATATCTGGGACGCGGCGAAGTTGCACGGCCCATTCGATATCGTGCACCACACAAACCCGAATGGAAAAGTACTTGCGGACGGCGTGGCTGCCGGCAAGACTTTGGAAGTTAGCATCCTAAAATTGGGTGATCTTTTCCGAAGGCTAAATCAACCATGACGAACGACGAACTTGCCCTTGCCCCTCTGAACGACCTCAAGCGCGAGGTCGAACGCGTGGGCAAACTTATTCCAAACAGCAAGTTCTATCTTTTCGGATCAGCCGTTACTCATCCAAAAGCCTGTCCGGATTTCGACGTTCTGGCAGTGGCCGACACTCACGAAGAACAAATGCGCATATTCGATGAGATGCACGACGTATGTAGCACGTGGCCCATCGACCTCCTTGTGATGAGTCCCGCTGAGGAGGCTGAATGTGATTTCGTGCAAGCGCAATCCTGCCACCCGCTCTTTCCAACCAGCGTCGTAACCAGCCATATTCCCTAGATGAATGCGCCTAGATAGGCGCATTTCGGAATTCTCGGGGCTCTCCAAGCTTTAGCCGACAGCCCTGAAGCCGAGGCTCGGCATCGCCACATGCCGCCTATCGACGAACACCTGCTTTCGCTTTGCGGCTCCCGGATCGGTCAACTTTGGCGTGATCGACAGCACCGCGACGTTCCAGCCAGGCAACCCAGGCTGCGGGGCAGACATCACCCCGCTCAGGACGGTGAGGCCGCGCCGCTCTAGCTCCATCACGCAAGCAAGGATATCGTTGTAGAGTCGGCGCCTTGGGATGTCCCCACCGCCTTCGATCTCGATGTCGTCGGACAGCACGAACGATGCGAAGTCCAGCCACTCCGTGAGGGCGGCAATGTCCTGGTCATAGGTGTCTGGAACGCCGGGGCTGTGAACGAGGAATGCCTGGCATTGGGCGACTTCCCGAACGGCCCGCTGCGTCTTCATCGGAACCACGTCGACAGCTTCGAGATGCGCATAGGTTTCGACCATCTGCTCGGCGACGGCTTCGGGGCCGATTGGCAGCCTCGGCTCGTGGAAGGCTCCCTTCTCGTAGCCGAGCGCCAGTGCGATCCGGTCGAGCGCCTCTTCGCCGACGCGTTCTCCCCGCTCTACGCGCTCGACAGTCGAGATTGAGACGGTGGCGAAGTCGGCGAGCGTCGAGGCCTTCCACTGGCGAAGATCCCGCGCCCACCTCACGATGAGCGCAACCAGCTCGATGGGCGGAGCGGTCGGGACGTCGACGCGCTTGTCCGCAGACTGGGTGATCTTGTGAAGCAATTCCTGAACATTCATGGGCATGTCTCCTTTTGCTGTAGAGAAGATGCCCGAACTGCTTCGCGCAAAAGAGTCCGGAAAATCCTTCAGTACGACGGGATGCGCCCCCAATCAACAAAGCGACGGGTGTCGACGATCCATCGGCCCGGCGTGAGTGTCGCGTTCGACCAGTCGATGTCCAGGCATCCTCGTCGTCGCCGCCGCACTCGTAGATCCCGGTCTTCCTCGTGTCGACGAGCCCGCTTTCCAGAGAGCTACACAACTATCACCGGCATCAAAAACAAAATAAAACCGCAGATGTTGACGTCTGGAACGAAATGTGAACATATCCCCCATCGCTTTGTTATCCAGGCGTGCCCTGGGGGCTTCTGGAGCGGAGAAAACGCATGATGCGGATACGAATACGACATCATTAATCGGGTTCACCGAGAGGTCTGTCCGTCAGAGTGATTCGCTCCCCGGATACATTTCCTGACCGAGGTTACGCCCGAAATCGCCGCGCGGCTCCACTAGCGGAACACGAATCCTGAAAACTATCTCGGCGGCATCGACTCGCCATCATAATTGTTGACATGAGATATTCGCTGCCGGGGTCATAACCGTGTGTCCGAACCACCCGGACAGGTTGCCGGCCTTGGCAAGATCGAATCCATGATCACAGGATTCAAAAAACCGCCCACCCAAAGAGCGCAACTAAAGGTTGCGCACATAAGATTCGCATTCGAGTCTTTTGGACATCTTTTCCAAGGATTCGCTTCGAGAGCCGCTGCCCTTCCGAGCCAGAACTTCGTTTAGATTTTCTTTACCTTTCCACTTTGGAGTGTGTTCTCGGACGCGCCACGGCCACCCCGACGGCGATGAATCCTTCAACTGATCTGTTTCAACGTCTCTGGCACCGTCAGAGCGACAGGAGAGCCATGTCATGACCGATAGCGATCTTCGCGGCCGCGCGCTTTGGGATTTCGTGTTCGATCCGGAACGCAAGCGCCCTCATGCAGAAGCCTTGCACGACTACAAGAAGCGCCCTGGTTGGTTCCCGACGATGAAGGCGCCTTCCGGCATCCACATTCTGCGCACACGCGACAACATCGTCCATGATTTCCTCTATTTCGCCGAAACCGACTTCGACGTCGTCTCTATCGTGGATCATCCCTTGGAGACGCTCTATTGGGTGCAAGGGAGGCGCGGCCGCCGTACGGAATCCCATATCGCCGACCTCGCGCTCGGCCACCGCGACGGCAGCATCACCTTCATCGACGTTCGCCGCTACTGGGAGACCATCACGACCCCCGGTGAAAGCGGCCGTGCGGACGCGAGAGTCCAGCACTACCGCGAAAAGTTCGGCAGCGTCTACATCCTCCACGACGAGCGCAAGATCTATCCCGAGCCGCTGTTCACCAACGTGAAGGAGATGTGCGAACTCGCTCGCCCCCAGGCACGTCTGCGAAAGTTCGCACGTATCCGGGAAGACATCCTCCGGATGCCTTTGCCGATGACAGTGCATCAGATCATGCAGGCCAGCACCTTCAACGCGATGTCGACGCGGTTTGAGGACGAGCCTCCCGAAACGGCGAGCATCCTGACCGAGATCAATCCCGTGTTCGAGGTCGTGATGGATCTTGTCGCGTCCGGCGACCTTTGGGTCGATGAGGCCCGGCCCTTTGCGATCGAGAGCGTGATTCATCGAACCGAATTCACCGGCATGCGGCGTGATCGCAACTTCGCACGCTCGTTCCTGGCCCCGGAATGGGAGGACGGGAGAGGAACGCCGTGAGCATCGCCGACTATTACTCCCGCTTCAGAAAACCCGTCCAGACGCTGGGCGAACTGGAATTGCCGCCACCAGATAGGTCGATGGACGTCGGCCAGCCCATCGACATGCGCAAGGGTGATCGGTACCACATCTTCGATAAGAAGGTCCGTGCCTTTGGCGATTTCATGTTCGTCCGCTGGCAGGACGAGGTGACAGGCAGACGCTTCGCCGAACTGAGGCAGGTCGGTGGAGCCGACAGCCTTCTGCTCTACGAGGATCAGATCCTCCAGCTCGAGAACATGAACCGGATCGTCGCCATCGACGGGCGACGGCCCGACATGCGCAATATGCCGGGCAGCGTGCACAGCCTCACCAGCGAGGAAGTCGCCGAAGCGCTGCGGCGCATCGAATATGTCGATGCCCTGAACAGAGAGAAGGATTTTCGCAGAAGCGACACATTGCCGGACGATGTCAAGGAACGCATCGCAGCGGAGGTCGCCGCGAGACGGCGCGAGCAAAAGCCCCCTTCGAAGGGTTGGATCTGCAAGATCATGCGGATCGACAAGCACGGCACCGCCTTGAACCGGATCGTCAAGTTCGCGCCGATCAAATCAAAAGGCAACACCGAACCACGATTTCCGGCCGTTCTCTATGCCATCAAGGACAAAGCCATCGTCGAAGCGTTGACCGCGAAAATGGGGGCGGAGGACGCCCGCAACCGGGTCAAGGAGTTGGTGAAGGACGGCGCAGAATTCGCTTGGGCGAGAGATCTAGCCTTGGATGCCGCCGGCCAGCCGGTGATGAGACTGTCATCCTTCAAGAAAGGCATCGCAGACCTCGACAGATACACCAAGGATCGCCTTCGCATCAGCGAGGAATATGCTGCCCGTGAGCATTCCCGGAGCGTGCTGTCCTGGCGACCGTCGAGCATCCTCGATGTGGTCGATGTCGACTATTCGACGCTGCCGATCAAGGCGTACGACCCGTTGCTTCCTGGTCTCGCCTACGGCCGTCCCGAGATTCTGGTCTTTCGCGACCGATATTGCGGCATCGTCTACGGCTACTCGATTTCCTTCTCTCCGCCTTCGTTCGAAACCTTTATCGACGGCTTCCGTCATGCGATGTTTCCGAAGGATCACCTCCACTCATCCGTTTCATGGCCATGGTTCGGGAAGCCCAAACGCGTGGGGGTCGACCTGGCGGCGCATCTCACGGGCGAGCAGATCCAGTTCGCTTCGGCCATGCTGGGCTTCGAGATCACCGAATACAGGCCTCGGGTTCCTGAGGACAAGGGCGCGCTGGAACACCTGTTCGACGATCTGGATATCGGACTTCTTCAGTCGACACCCGGCCACATGCCGCGTCCTGAGAAGAGAAAGAGGCTCGACTTCGCCGATCAAGAAATCCAGGCAGAGATCTCTATCGTCGAGCTGCGCTCGCTTCTCGATATCCACTTCGCTGTGCGCGTGAACCGCACGGCGAAGAAGGGCATCGGTGAGATTCCCACGATGAAATCGATTCCCGATGTCATCTGGCAGCGCGATATCCGTACCTTGCCGCCAAGAAAGCTGGTCGATCCTCAGGCGTTCGAATGGCTTGCGGGCCATAAGAAAAACGTGACCATCCAGGACAACGGGATCCAGTTCGACTATCTGCTCTATCAGTCCGACGAGCTTCTCACGGTCACGGCCAATCCCAATCACCAGAAGGGTGTACGGGACGACAAAGGCCGCGTTCACCGATCCACGCAATATGTCGCCACGCGCCCCTTCTGGGATGTCGGCCACATCTGGCTCATGGACTCGCATCGACGGAACTACCCCATCCGGGTGCCTGTCGATCCGGCTCTGGCTTCCTATGCCAACGGCCTGAACGCCTACCAGCATCAATTGATCTGCGACTTCAAGAAGCGGGAGCTCGAAGAGCACGGGCGCGACCTGAGCTTCCAGGAGGCCTATGAGCGGCTCCGGAATATGCAGATCGATTTTCACATCAAAACCAGGCGCGACGAAAACTCGAGAAAGATCGCCCGTCACATCGAGAAGCAAGGGCTGAAGATCGAGCGCGCGAAAGTTGTCGACCTGACCTGGGTCGATAGCGGCGGTCGGACAAGTCTTGCGGAGCCATCGACCATCGAAGTCAGGGAACCGGTCAGCCTCCGCGCTCTGCGGAAGCCACCGTCATCGAGGCCCGGCCCGGTCAATGCACCGCCAATCATTCTGCCACGGCCCGACGTACAGCCTCACCACCCTGCACCACCAGCCTCCGCCCCCAAAACTGGCGGTCGCCTCAGCCTTGCCGAGCTGAGGAAGAAACACTCCGATCAGAACAAGCCGAAGGAGACCTGACACCATGACTCTGCATTCGATGAACACAGCACCACGCAAGCTATTTCACGAAACCCCGTTCCTGACACCCGAAACACGATGGACCGCGAGCAAGCTTCCGAACAGCGAGCGACAGTGGATGGTGAACAATCTTCTTCATCGATACGAAATGTTCGATGCCGGCTGGAAATTGTTGGCCGACGCGCACAGGCCCGTCAACGGTGGTGACGTCGGAAAAGGAAGTTTTGGCGCGCTATATGGAGATCCGCGCGGCGGGAAGACGGCGATCTGCGAGGCCTATATGGCCAAGTACGCCCCATCCGTCGATGAGGACGGGGAAGTCTATCCGATGGTCTACATCGCCGCTACAGCAGGCATGACACCGTCAACCCTGACTGACGAGATTTATTATCAGACAGGATCCCGCGCACAGGCAGCCAAGGTGCCGCAGCATATCCGGAATCGAAACGCGTTGGATCGCCTCATCATGCATCGAACCGAATTGGTGATCATCGATGATGCCCAGTACCTGCTATTCGATCGGCGAAAGGACGAGGTTCCCAAGTTCAACAGCTTCATCAGGTCACTGATCGAAGCGAAGTCGTTCGCCGTCGTCCTCGTCGGAGAGCCGAAGATTCGGAAATGGGTCTTCAGTCTCCCCGAAATGAGTGGCCGAAACTATTTCGAGGAATTTGTCGGTCAATTCGATGGCTCCGAGGACGGCAGGGAACGCTTCCAGCTTCTCATGGGTGGTATCGATGACCTTCTTCCGTTTGCCGAAACTTCTAACCTTGGCGAGCCGGACATGGCCGACGAGATGTACGCCTATTCCGACGGCTATCTCGGCCGCGTGATGGTAGTCATCAGACGTGCATGCTGGACCGCCATCAACGAAGGGCATCGATACATCAGACCTGAAACCCTGCGCGATGCGTGCATGCGCAGTCCCTGGAAGGAAAATCAGAGAACGTTCTTCAATTTCGGAGCGGCATGATGACAGTAGCAAATCGTCTTCAGCGTTCCTTCTCGTCATGGAGAACGAAACCTGCCATGGGAGAGCCGGGATATACTTATTTCGGAAGACTTGTCGGGGAAGAGGGACTGGCCAGCGTCAGAGCCTATGCCAACTCGATCGGGGTCACCACGACTTCGATCCTTTCTCCCGAGATTTCCGACAAGGTGATCAATCTGCCTCTATCACCGGCATCGAAGGAGTCGCTCGAGCGATGGACTCCTCGACGGATCGGCCGATTTTTCGTCATCTCGGGCGAGAAGTTTCGGATCGGGCAGATCTCCGCCGTCCACCGCAGGTTCTGCCGCGGTTGCCTCGGCGAGATGAAGTCACATCGTGTGTGGTGGGATATCGTGCCATTCCGGATCTGCCCTATTCACGGCTGCCCGCTCGAAGAGACCTTCGGAGAAGGTCGACACCTGAAATGGACATGGCCGCACTATGGGCACGCACCAGATGGCGAATCCCTGATCGCGAAGTTGCCCATCGTTGACGGCAGCGACCTGTTCGAGCACTACCTGCTTCAGCGGTTGGGGTGTGTTTCCGGCCGGCCTCGGCCCCTTCTCGATGACATCGATCTCTACCAGGTCATCGAATTGTGTGGTCTTGTCGGTCGTTTCTTCCTGCATCCGTGGCAAGAGAACGCGCCACAATGCGAGCATCCCTATCAACGGGGGTTTGAAGCGCTCCGAGGAACACATCAGGAGCTCGTCTCCCTATTCGAATCCTGGCTGGTCGAAAATGCGGCGGACGCCCTGAAATCCGGCATCGAGAACGGCTTCGGCTGGATCCGCCGCGGAGGCAGAGGGGTCAACCTTCTTCAGAAAAGTTGGAAGCGGATCGACCTTGCACAGAAGGAGGCTTTCGCCAGACATGCCCGCGTGACCCAGTTCCGCGAGCTACGCGGATTCGATTTCAAATTCATCACGTCGCAGGCGCTTCAGAAGGAACTGCGCATCCAATACAAACTGGCACGCGTATTCCTGCGGAAGCGAGGTCTCGAATCTCCAGATCTGAAATACTCCAGGGACGACGTCGAGAAAATCCGATCGGCGATCGATGCCCTTCTTACGCACAAGGAGTGCGCGGCGGTGCTCGGATGCAGCAAGAAGATGATCCGTTTCCTTGTGACATCCGGCTACCTCGAAGGCTATCTCGGCCTGACCGCGACCTCGGAATTCAAAATCGATCCGGACTCTGCCAGGGCGCTGGCGGAAAAGATTGCGACCCTGCCCGTCAGCCGAAAGAAGGGAACGCGCCTCACGATCTGGAACTATGCACGCTGGAACGACATCACGCCGCGGAAAGTGGTGAAGATGGTGCTCTCCGGTG
The DNA here is from genome assembly GCF_002211315.1 of Rhizobium sp. R693. Lineage (NCBI taxonomy): Bacteria > Pseudomonadati > Pseudomonadota > Alphaproteobacteria > Hyphomicrobiales > Rhizobiaceae > Rhizobium > Rhizobium sp. R693. The sequence goes on from NZ_LOKY01000002.1 coordinate 266,043, forward strand.
CATTGCAGCCGGCAGCGATCAGGAAGGATCGCATCGGCTTCAACGCTTTGCGCATGGCCAACGATCCTCCGGCCGCAGCGGTAAGGTCGACCGCCCGGGAAGGCGAAGTTACCTTCGGTCGCGCGAAGGCTCTTCTGGGTCTCCGCCACCAGTCCATCGCACCGCTTGCCCGCGCTGGCGTTCTGAAGATCGTGAGAACCACTTCGTCGTTGTCCTTCCTTTCCGAGAATTCCGTTAAAGCCTTCCTCGCGAGATATGTCGAAGCATCGAAATACAGGAAGGAGTTGCGTGCGGACCGAAACGACATCGCCGACGCACTGGCTAAGCTCGACGTTCCTCGCCATTTCACCGACATCGACGGTATGCACGATCACGTCGTCGAGCGTACAGTATTGCTGAAGGCGTTGGGCATCGAGGAGGTGTCGACGGCAGTTCAGGCGACGTGGCAGACATTCTCCTCGATCGCCGCCGAACATTGCCCCGCATTCCTGCTTCCGGCGATCCTGACGAGGTCCGAGCAGACGATTTTCAATTCGACGCGCGTCACGCGCTTCACGGCGGCGGCAGTCGGAAACCGGATCGTGATCCGGAAGAAGTTCAATCCTCGGGCCGCTCGCGAATGGCGATGGTTCGAGGAACACAAGGCCGAAGTCTACAGGGTGATGCCCACCTTTCGATTCCAGGAGGTGCCGCCCCGCGATCTAGTTTTGGGAGCCTGCTTCCTCGATGACAAGGAGACAATGACGAAACTCGCCAAGGAACTGGGGGAGTATCACTGGCTACTTCTCAAGAAGGAGATCCGGTAGGTGCGAGCGCCACCACCACGAGAAGGTGCATCCCAGCGTCGCTATCGGACGAATGCCTGAGCCAGGGTACCCTCGTGAACCAACTGGGGGCCGCGCCCTTCGTCTCGAAGTTCCATGGCCCGCATAATCTTCAAGCCTTCGTGGCTATGCCGCCAATCGCGTGAAGCTTCTGCTGCGACGCAGAGATAGTTGGTATTTCTGCAGACGCTGCTTTTGAATTCGCCCCCGCGGTCGGAAATCATGCCTTGAATCGCCTTCCTGGGGCCAAGGGTGAACTTCCCGGTCAACACGAACATCCGTCGGTCGAAGATTATGTCGTTGTGGTCTTCAAGTGCGCCTTCAAGGACGCCGACATTTCCGAAAGTGGCGATCCCGGTATCGGTGGCGCTGTCACCGACCAGATGTGTGATCCAGTTGCAGATGTCGTCGGATTCTTCAGGTGTGATCCTTCCATCGGCGATCGACCGCTGCGCAGCGCTTTTGAGGCTACGCACCCGCCGATCATCTTGAATCCTGGGATAGCTGTCCAATCTCAACAGCAGCCGCTCCACTTCCTCGGGTGTTACACGATTGTCGCAGGCGATGCCGGCGCAGAATCCGTAGAGTTCATTGATCTCGTCCTTTTCACTCTCGATGACGAAGTCCCGGGAGCGCACGGCGACAATGTTCTCTACGATTTCGTAGATCTCGTTCGGTTCGTCCTTCCAGATACGGATGTCTTCAATGAGCTCGCTAGCATCAGGGTCGTGAAGGAGATTGAGGAAGTTCTCAGCCTCCACTCGCAGCGGCTCGTACTCAGTCGTCTCGACTTTCGTGCTCGCCAGAACCCCTTTCAGAAATCCCAGCCAATAGCCCAGCGCCTTTCTGTTGTTCGATCTTGCGTGAATTCGACCGAGCGCCGCCCCCTCATGCTCGAGCGTCTTCTCCCGCGGATGCTTCGTATCGACCATCGTGTGCAGATTCCGAGGCAAGCCGCCCCCGCATTCCGAAATGATGCCGCCCCCCAATTCCGAGAATTAACCGCCCCCTTGTTCCGAGATGATGCCGCCCCCTGATTGGGCTGTTTGTCGGGGTGTCCTGC